>NZ_JBICNX010000008.1:0-285333 GCF_043107035.1 Staphylococcus sp. 231237_7MaSpsaltlick | reverse complement strand
GAAGAAAATTGCTCCAGAATCGTTCTCTGGTGATACGAAAAATAAACAAGTAAGTTATAAAAAGACTAAGAAAGCTTTGAAAAAAGCAGGATTGAAACAAGTGACAAAAGATTAAATTTTTAAGTAGCATCTAGAACATAAATTCCAAATAAAGCACTCAGATGAATTTAATTTATCTGAGTGCTATTTTTTTATATTACGTATTGTTGGCTCGCTTTCCTAAGGGACAGCTTCAGCCTGTAGTCTTCAGCTTGTCCTGTTCCCTTAGGAGTCTCGCCAAAATACAGCTTAAGGCAATAGTGTTTTACATTAAGATGTAAATGTTAAGTTTTAATAGGAATGTGAATCATGAAATACACATTTTCTTATCTAATGCTTATGTTCAATATGATATATTATAGGCTCGCTTTCCTAGGGGCCAGCTTCAGCCTGTAGTCTTCAGCTTGTCCTGTTCCCACAGGAGTCTCGCCAAAATACTGCTTAAGGCGATAGTATTTTACATTAAGATGCAAATGTTAAGTTTAATAGGAATGTGAATCATGAAATACACATTTTCTTATCTACTGCTTATGTTCAATATGATATATTATAGGCTCGCTTTCCTAGGGGCCAGCTTCAGCCTGTAGTCTTCAGCCCGTCTTGTTCCCTCAGGAGTCTCGCCAAAATACTGCTTAAGGCAATAGTGTTTTACATTAAGATACCTTAAAAAAGGCAATTTCTATATTATTTCAATAGAAATTGCCTTTTGTTTATCTAAGCACGTGGTACCCTAAATATTTTGGTAATTTATCACATTTTAATCATATCTAATATAGGATACGGTTGTATTATAGTATTCTTCGAAACCATGGATACCATCTGCGCCACCTAAACCAGATTCTCGCCAACCAGCATGATAACCATTGACGACTTCCTCTGCTTCGCAATTGGCATAAACTTCTCCAAATTTTAATGTTTCAGTTGCTTGCATAATTTGTTTTAAGTTTTCGGAGAAAATATAAGAAGATAGGCCAGCATTCGTATTATTAGCTTCTGCTATAGCTTCATCGAAGTCTTCGTATTCGATAACAGGTATTACTGGGCCAAATATTTCTTCTTTAAATGCCTCATCTGTTGTTTGAATATGATCTAAAATTGTTGGCTCATAAAAATAACCTGCGCTGTCTATTTTCTTACCGCCAGTTACTAAAGTAGCGCCATTTTTAACTGCATTTTGAACTTTATCATCAATACTATCTAGCTGACGTTGATTAATAATTGAGCCATAGTCCGTATTATCATCAAATGGATCGCCGACTGTGAGTTGTTCCATTTTAGATTTAAGTTGTGCGATGAATGCATCGTGTATTGATTTATGGACAAATACACGTTCCGGACAAGTACATACTTGTCCAGCATTATTGATTCTTGCTGTCACAATGTAATCTACAGCTTTATCTATATCAGCATGTTCAGTAACGAGTACAGGTGCATTACCACCAAGTTCTAAGTTAACTTTCTTAACTGTATTGGCACTTTCTGCATAAACAGATTTACCAGCTTTCATACTGCCTGTAAGAGAAATAAGTTGGATATCAGGATGTTGTGCTAACTGTGTTCCTACAGTATTACCAGTGCCTGGAACAATTTGGATAAGTCCTGCAGGAATTGTAGAATCACGTAATAATTCAGCAATTTTCAATGTAATTAGTGTAGTTTCTTCACTTGGTTTAATTACAGCGGAACAACCTGTAATAACAGCTGGAATAATTTTTCGCATCAATACTAATATAGGTGCATTCCAAGGTACGATACCTGCTGTTACACCGATAGGTTTTTTCGTTAGTAGAATAGTTTCATTTTCTCTACTATTTTGTAGCACTTCGCCCTTATTTGAAAAGCTTAAGCTCGTCATATAGTCAATAAAGTGTATCGCCTTGTCTATTTCACCTTTTGCGGAAGCTAACGTCTTACCTTGTTCTTTTACATATAATTCTGCCAATGTGTCTTTATGTTCTTCTAATAATGGTATTAATAGCTTAACATGTTCAGCACGTTTAGGTTGAGGTACTTTTTCCCATTCTAATTGTGCCTGTTTAGATTTTTCTATGGCATCGTTAACTTCTGATTGAGTGGCAAAAGTGATTGTATCTATTTTTTCACCTGTTGCCGGATTAATAACGTCCATTGTGTCTTGTGATTGACTTTCTATAAATTCATTATTTACGAATAATTTATTCAATATTGACACCTCCACACTCTAGTTCTACCACTTATTACAGTCATGAAAACGAAAGAATTAATTTTCATAATAGTTACAATATTTAATTTGAAGTATAAGTATTAGTGGGAAATGCTTTTATAGAGCGCTTTTTAATCATAAGTATATTTTTTATACTCAAACTGTTGACTTCTAAAAACGTCGGCGTTATAATTATCTCGAAATCGAAATAAATTGAAAGTTGGTGATGTGATGGAACGAACGACAGAGTCATTGAATGCATTTATTGGATTGAATAGAACGACTGACCATTTAGAACAAATTGTTAGAGCAGATGTACAGCGTTATGGTTTGAATGTAACTGAATTTGCAGTGTTAGAACTCCTATATAGTAAAGGTGAACAACCTATTCAGAAAATTGGTAAACGCGTACTTATTGCTAGTAGCAGTATCACTTATGTAGTAGATAAACTCGTTGAGAAAGGCTGCGTCGAAAGAAGAAGAGATGAGCAAGATAAACGTGTAACTAAAGCAGTATTAACCAAACAAGGTCATGAAATGATGGAACGAATTTTTCCTGAACATGCAGCAACAATAAACTCAACTTTTGCAGTGTTAACAGACGAAGAATTAGCAATATTACAGCAAGCATTAAAGAAATTAAGTGCTCAACCTACAGAGGTTTAATGCACTTAATATTTTTAAATAAAATTACTTCGAAATCGAGATAAATTTAAGGAGCGTGTTTGATTATGACAAACAATCAATTATTAGGAATTCACCATGTTACAGCGATTACAGATGATGCTGAAAGAAACTATAAATTTTTCACTGATGTGTTAGGTATGAGACTTGTTAAAAAAACAGTGAACCAAGATGATATATATACGTATCATACATTCTTTGCAGATGATGAAGGTTCACCTGGAACAGATATGACATTTTTTGATTTTCCAAATATTCCAAAAGGTAAATCTGGCACTAATTCAATTACCAAACCTTCATTCAGAGTACCGAATGATGCAGCATTAAGTTATTATGAACAACGATTCAATGACTTTGGTGTGAAACATGATGGTATACAAACATTATTTGGTAAACAGGTTCTTCCTTTTGAAGAGTCAGATGGTCAACATTATCAACTCGTATCAGATGAACTTAACAGTGGTGTAGCACCAGGTAAACCATGGCAAAATGGACCAGTTCCAACTGATAAAGCCATTTATGGATTAGGACCTATCGAAATTACTGTCAGTTACTTTGAAGACTTTAAGAAAATATTAGAACAAATCTATGGTATGAAAACGATTGTGGAAGAACAAAACGTTGCACTTTTAGAAGTTGGAGCTGGAGGTAATGGTGGTCAAGTTATCTTGAGAAAAGACACATCAAGTAATGAAGCAGTGCAAGGTTACGGAGAAGTCCACCATGTATCATTTAGATTGAAAGACCATGAAGCTATAGCACAATGGGAAGAAAAATATAAAGAAGTTGGAATTGGTAATTCAGGATTAGTAGATCGATTTTACTTTGAAGCACTTTATGCACGTATTGGTCACATCTTGATTGAAGTGTCTACTGATGGTCCTGGATTTATGGGTGATGAACCGTATGAAACATTAGGTGAAAGTCTATCATTACCACCATTTTTAGAAAACCAACGTGATTATATTGAATCAGAAATTAGACCATTCAATACGAAACGCTAATAAATAAGGACATGTCAAAAGGAGTGAATGTTATGGAAGCAATACAACACATTCATCATATTTCAGCAATCGTAGGAAATCCAGAAGAAAATATTGCATTTTACAGAGATATTTTAAATTTAAAACTTATTAAAAAAACTGTGAATTTTGATGATCCAGGCACTTATCATCTGTATTTTTCAAATAATAATGTAGATAACGGTACGATATTAACATTTTTTAATTGGCCAAACGAACATGTGGGACGTACTGGTACTGGACAAGTTGGTACTATTGCTTTCAGAATACCTAAAGGAACGTTAGAGGTATGGAAACGACACTTAATGGACAAAAATATCACAGTTGCGGTTACCACATTATTTGGACAGTCAACGTTACAATTCAATGATGTACATGGTTTATCACTCGCACTTGTTGAGGATGACCAAGCATCGACTGATCGTGACATTATAGGGTTTCATGGTGTGACGATGTTAACTGAAAATCCAGAAGCTACACTTTCAACTTTAGTAGAAGATATGGGACTAGAGCAAATTGGTGAAGATGCATCGTATATTCACTTAGCTACTGTAGGTGATTGGCGTCATCATGTCATGATTAAAAAAGAAGGTCCAGCAAATCGTGTGCGCTTTGGAGTGGGCGTTGTGCATCACATCGCATGGTCTGTACCTGATAATAAAGCACATAGTGCATGGCAAGCAAAAATGATTGGCAAAGGCTATCATGTTACTGAAGTGAAAGATCGCAATTACTTTAAAGCAATATATATGCGTGAACGAGGTGGTATTATATTTGAATTTGCAACTGTAGGTCCAGGATTTACAATTGATGAACCATTTGACAAATTGGGTGAGCAATTAATGTTTCCACCACAATATGAAGATCATAAGGAAGCATTGTTACAACAATTACCGCCAATTCGAATTTAATTATGCAGTTTAAAGAATAAGCACAAATAGAAGGGAAGAGGATTTGTATGGAACACATTTTTAAACAAGGAAAGCCTGAAGCACCTACGTTTATTTTATTACATGGCACAGGTGGAGATGAAAATGATTTAATGCCTTTAGCTGCAGCACTAAATGCGGATTATAATGTATTGAGTATTCGTGGTGAAGTTTCTGAAAATGGTATGAATCGTTTCTTTAAACGTCATGGAGAAGGACAATATGACATAGAAGATTTAAAATATAGAACTACAAGATTGGCAGCATTTATTAAAGAAGCGGCTGAAAAATATGGCTTTGATGTGGAACAATCAATTCCGGTGGGCTTTTCAAATGGTTCGAATATTGCTATTAGCATGATACTAAATGAGTCTATAACGTTTAATGCGGCATTGTTATATGCACCATTATATCCATTAAATATAACTGAAGATAAGGATTTAAGTCATATGAAGGTGCTACTTTCAATGGGTGAAAGAGATCCAATTGTGACAATGGATGCTAGCAAACATGTTATAGAATTATTTAAGCAAACTGGGGCAAACATCACCGAAGTATGGGTGAATAGTCATGAATTAACTCAAGCGGGTGTTATAGCTGGTCAGAAAGTAATAATGAATAGTTAAGTAAAAAAAGAAGTTGCATAAACATCACCTGATACAGTAGGTATGATGTTTGTGCAATTTTTTTGTAAATATTTAATAACAAGTGATAAATTCGAAATTTCGTAATTCAGTACAAAGTTGGCTATAATTTAAACTAGAGTAATGATGTTTGAATTAAAGGAGTACTGAATATGACAAAAAATAGTGCATTAATTGTAATGGATATGCAAAATGGTATTGTTAATGGGATAGCGGACAATGCAGGAGTAATTAGAGCTAATCAACAAGCGATAGCTGATGCGCGAACACAACATATACCTGTTATTTTCGTTAGAGTCGCTTTTACAGGTGATTATTTAGAAGTTTCTGAGAATAATAAGATGTTTTCACAATATAAAGCAAGTGGACAATCGATGTCGAAAGAAGCTACGTCCACACAAATAATTGATGACTTACATGTAGAAGATACGGATCCTGTAGTTGTGAAACATCGATTAAGTGCATTTACCGGAAGTAATTTAGAAGTGTTACTTCGTGGTATGAATATAAACCACATTGTATTGACTGGAGTTAGTACGAGTGGGGTTGTCTTATCTACAGCGGTAGAGGCAGCAGATAAGGATTTCCAAATTACGATATTAGCAGATGCTGTAACTGATAATGATCAATACAAGCATCAGTTTTTAATGGATAACATATTAACAAGATATGCAACAATAGATCATACGACAGAATGGTTGAATAAATGATAAATAAAACCCAGTCAATGAACGTTTCAAAAGTTCATTGACTGGGTTTTTTGTTGTTGTCTTTATGACTTTGAGTTGTTTACAAGGTTAGATTGATTTGAGTCCACACGTTACATTAAGCCTATAATTTTCATCCATAATGAACCTATACCAAGCCAAACGATGAAATAGAAAATGGCTAGAATGGCGTTCATTGTCCACCAACGATTTTGAGTGACGTAGCCAGCTGAATATAAAATAGGAGCTGGACCACTACTATAATGTGTTGTTGAAGCCATTAAGTTACCAAAGAAACCTAGCATCAATGCACTATAAAGTGGTGGCGCACCAGTTGCAATTGCTACACCAAGTAAAGCAGAATACATTGCGCTTACATGTGCAGTCGAACTTGCAAATAAGTAATGTGAGTAGAAGTAGAATAATACTAAGATAATAAGTACGATTGGCCAACTTAAGCCACCTAAACTACCTGAAATAGATTTACTTAACCATGGAATAAAGCCAAGTTCGTTTAATTGATTAGCCATCATAACGAGTATTGAGAACCATACTAAAGTATTCCAAGCACCCGTTTCATTCAAGATATCGGACCACGCTAATACACCTGTTATTAATAATAAAGATAATGCAATAAATGCAGTAAGCGTTGCATCGATATGAATTACGCTACCTAATATCCATAAGATTAATGCAATCAAGAAGATACCGATCATGAATTTTTCACTCTTACTCATAACACCCATTTCATCTAATTCATTTTGAGCCCATGATTTAGCATTTGGTGTTTCTTTGATTTCTGGTGGATATAATTTATAAATTATAAGTGGAACAAGCACTAATGAAAGAATCCCTGGAACCAGCGCAGCTAAGAACCAGCTCATCCATGAAATTGTTACACCTTGGTGTTTGGCAAGTGACTGTGCTAGTGGGTTACCAGCCATTGCAGTTAAGAACATTGCTGCAGTAATCAAATTACCATGAAATTCTGTGAATATTAAGAATGAACCCATTTTACGTTGTGTACCGTCTTCAGGCTTAGAGCCAAAAGAACGAGATAAAGCATTGATAATAGGGAACATGATACCGCCTGCTCTAGCAGTATTACTAGGTGTTGCGGGTGCTAAAATTAAATCCACACCAATTAAAGCATAACCTAAGCCTAATGTTTTCTTACCAAATAATTTAACAAATTGTAAGGCGATACGGCGACCTAAGCCTGTTTTAACAAAACCTCTAGAGATAAAAAAGGCCATAGCGATAAGCCAAATACTACTGTTACCAAAACCAGCTACAGCAGTATCGATTTTTACTGTACCGGTCAACACGGTTAGTGAAAAACCGATTATTGCTACTGCACCAATTGGTAAAGGCTGAGTGATACAACCGATAATGGTAGCGACGAATATCGCAAACATATGCCAAGCTGTTGCATCAACACCATCTGGTCTAAAAGGGGTAATTAACCAAATGATTATGCCAACCAAGAGAGGTACGATAAATTTCTTGTAATTAATACTTTGATTCACAATGATTCACCTTTCTTTACTTTCTATATTTTAGGGAGTGAAAATTGAATTTAAGATTGAACCTATCCACTATCTTTGAAAGTGAAATTATGTATGATTCTGTGGCTATATAATTTCAATACTTCAATAGAGTCATCTCATTTCGAAAATAAATGTTGATTTAATAAAAAATTCATAATAATTATAGAATTATGAAACCCTATTGTAAAGGTCTAGAAAAATAGTTGTATACGTTATAATGTCAAAGCATAGAAGGGATACAATGATAGTATACAGTGTAATGTTCTCGCATTTAATTGTGACAATATTATTAAATTTAATACATCAATATAAAATTTAATATTCATTTAAATTTTAAATGAAAAAATAATGTTAGAAATCATTGATTGAATTTTTTTACTTTGGGTAGATAATGAAGGTTCTTTAAATGCGTCAATTGAAATTTTTTGGTAGGATATTTTCTTAATGCATTTTAGGGAGTAAAAGTAAAAATGCAGATGTGAAGATGTTTAACTTTATAAATAGAGAGAGGGAGTAAATGTGTCTTTATTAAATTTGCCATTAATGTTAGTGATTGTCATATTTTTAGCGTTGGGTATATTTAGTCAATGGTTTGCCTCGCGAATTAAATGGCCATCTATTGTTGTAATGGCAATTGTAGGGTTATTGGTGGGGCCGATATTTGGCTTGATAAATCCACAAGAAAGTTTAGGAGAATCTGTGTTTAGCCCTTTGGTATCTTTAGCGGTTGCTATAATACTATTTGAAGGAAGTAGTAATTTAGATTTTAGAGAGCTCAAAGGGATATCGAAGGCAGTGATACGCATTATTACTATTGGTGCAATTATCGCTTGGGTATTGGGAGCCGTTGCATTGCATTATGTTATTGGTTTTTCATTGTCTATATCCCTAGTTTTAGGAGGACTGTTTTTAATTACAGGTCCTACAGTGATTCAGCCACTATTAAAACAAGCGAAGGTGCGTAAAAGTGTAGATTCAATATTAAGATGGGAAAGTATTATCTTAGACCCTATAGGTCCTATGTTAGCATTAGGAGCTTTCTATATCTTTGAAATTATGGAACAAGGTTTCAATTTACCTATTTTATTCAGTTTTATATTTAGATTAGGTGTAGCGATAATTATTGGATTTGCTGCATCATATCTATTTATGTGGTTAATTAAACGAGATTTAATACCACAAAATTTAATGCCACCTATACAGTTGGTATTCATTTTACTTATATTTGCGATATGTGATGAATTTTTACCAGAATCTGGATTACTTGCAGTTACAATATTTGGTTTGATGATGGCTCGAATGAAACGTCATGATTTAATATTTAAGGAATCAGATCATTTTATAGAAAATACATCATCCATAATGATATCTACGGTATTTATTTTAATTACATCATCATTAACGCTAGATGTCTTGAAAAATGTAATATCATGGCAGCTCTTTGTATTTTGTGCAATTATGATTATTCTAGTTAGACCTATTTCGGTTTTACTGGCAACAATTAATACAGAAATTTCAAAGCGTGAACGAGCGATGGTGTCAATGATGGCTCCAAGAGGTATTGTAGTATTAACTGTAGCTCAATTCTTCGCAGGTTTATTTGTTGAAAAAAATACACCTATGGCTGAATATATCACGCCTGTGACCTTTGGACTAGTATTTGTTACAGTGGTGATTTATGGATTTAGTTTCTTGCCATTAAGTAAAGTAATGAATTTATCAAGTACTGAACCACCTGGTGTAATCATCGTTGGTGAGAGTGAATTTTCATTCCATTTAGGTGCGAAATTACGGGAACATAATATACCAGTGATGACGTTTAATTTATTTGATAATACATCAAAACGTGCAAAAGATTTAGATTTTGAAGTATTTGAAGGGAATTTATTATCAAGTGGCGACCGTATTTATGCAGATATGACAAGGTATAATAAATGTATACTAATGACACAGTCTTTTGTCTTTAATAGTTTAGCATTTAATGAGTTAGTACCAGAGTTTGGATTGAATAATGTAGATATAATGCCAGTGTCATTCAGTGATGAACATGCAAGAACGAATTTAGATGGACCAATTCGCAATCATATTTTGTTCGATTGGAACTTTACTGCACATTGGTTTAATCGATTTATAACGCAGCATAATATTTTAGAACTACCTATCGAACAGAAAGATCAACTAACGGAAAATGATATGATTCTTTATCATATTAGCACTAACAAAGTAGTTACGTTTAAACGTATTAACAATAAACTATTAGAGCATGAAAGTGGTACGATTGGTTATTTAAAGGATGCATATTTACATCAAAATATTTAAATAAAATACTCTAGTTCGCTTGAATTTGAAAGAAACGATAGCGATTAAGGTTTGAATACTATAAATTAAGCCAGTAAATGATTATGTACATTCTCATTTGCTGGCTTAATTATATGTCGGAACGTTTTCTTAGGAGCTAACACCTGAAAATTGATCTTCGAAACGTGTATTACTTTCACAGGAATCTTGTTCAACGCATATCACATTTTAGTTATCTACAGTTTTACAATGTCATACTGCAAAAATAAGACACCTTCGATTACTTTAGTTTCTAAGGCTAAACTAAAATAATAAGGCGTCTTATGTATAAAATGATTAGTTAGCTCTCTTTAAAAAACTGTACTTATAAATGAGTTGTTTAATAAAGATGAGATGATGATTAGATAATTTATTCATTGTTTATTGGACGAAGCGGTCGTGCATAAGTTCTTTTAAAATATTTATTTTTTCTTGTATTTCTTCACCGGTATTAGTGTCACGAATCTTTTTACGTTTTAGTTCTTTATCGACTACACGGCGAATTGATAATTCGTCTGCACCATTTAATAACACATGTTTCTTTGAATTAAAATGTTGATGTGCAACAAGTTGCATACCAAATGAATTATAAAGTAATGTGTAACCTGCAATGCCAGTTGTAGATTGATAAGCTTTAGAAAAGCCGCCATCAATAACAATCATCTTACCATCAGCTTTGATAGGATTTTCACCATCGATTTCCTTTACTGGCGTGTGACCATTAATGATATGGCCTTGCTCTGGATCTAGCCCAAAGTTTTTAAGCATCTTTTTACACATATCCACATCTTCACGTAGATGATAGTAAGGATTTTTTGTTTCTTTATGTGCTGATTTATCCGCAATAAAGTAACGTTCAAATGTAGTCATCGCTCGTTTACCGAATAGTGATGAATATTTTCCTGTCCATAGATACCACACAAGATCTGTTGCTAAATCATCTTGAATATCTTTGTGATCAAAGCTTTGTCTAACATATGCTTCAAAGTGATCTAACAATTCTCTACCGTAATATTTCACACCGTCAATCGTCATTGATTCCATCTCACCATGTTCATCAACAGGAATACAACCATGAATGAGTAGATTACCATTATAAGGTAAATATAATGTGCCTTTTTGCATTAAGAATGTCATATGGCGTTTTAGCTTTTCGGATTGTTGTACGGATAATAGTAACTTGTCCATCACTTCTATTTCTTCGTCGATAAGTTGATTTGGATTTTCAGGATCAATAGTTTGGAAGCATGTGTGTTCTAATGGATATGTTTTGCCATAGAGTGTTGCTTCGTTTTTATCGTAATCAATACTTTCAAGCACTAAGCGTTCTTCCATCTCAAAGTTTGGTCTTCTCTTAATAATAGGTGCCTCTAATTTAAATTGAATAATGGCAATTGCTTGATGGATTTTTGTGATTTGCTCTAATTCTCTGTCTGATAAACCTTCAGAATTTTTAGGTTTAAAGGCTTTGTTCGTACCATCATAATATTTCTCAGCCAATGTTAGTAAAGGTCGTAAGTTAATTCCATAGGCATCTTCAATAATGTCTAAATTGTCATAACGTGCACATATACGCAATAAATTGGCTAGGCAGACTTTAGATCCAGCATATGCACCAATCCATAATACATCATGGTTTCCCCATTGAATATCGACTGAAGGGTAGTTAATGAGTGTTTCCATGATTTTATCTGGATCTGGACCACGATCATAAATATCTCCTACGACATGCAAATGGTTTACGACAAGATGTTGTACAGTGAATGATAAGCCAATAATTAAATCATCTGATTGTTCTAAATCAATGATTTGGTTTATCAATTTATCATAATATGATTTCTTGTTGTTATATTTATTGCTCTTATATAATAATTCTTCAATAATAAATACATAATTTTTAGGTAATGATTTACGTAACTTTGTACGTGTGTATTTAGATGAAGCATATGTGATTAATTTGATTAGACGATTAATCGTAGTGATATACCATTCATTTAATTCTGATTTAGAATTAAAGCTATTTTTAATTAGGTTCAACTTTTCCTCAGGGTAATAAACGAGAGCAGCAAATTCATTAATTTCTTTACGTGTCAATGTATCTTGGAAGATGTCATTAATTTTTGATCTAACATTGCCTGAACCGTTTCGGAGAACGTGTTGGAATGATTGGAATTCACCGTGTAAATCACTGACAAAGTGTTCAGTGCCTTTAGGTAATTCTAATATAGATTCTAAATTTATAATTTCTGTAGCTAATTCTTCTTTATTGTTAAATTGTTCTGCAAGTAAATCTAAATATCTGCTCTTTACGCTTTTATCTGTTGTTCTTGGCATTATTAGTGTCACTCCAGTTGATTTATTTTCATTAAAAACACTACTGCAAGCGTTTTCTTTATTTGTAGTATATTGTAGCATTAAATGAGCTATCTGTGTCTAGTTCATATTATATTATGAAAGTAGGATAAATTCTAAAATATGAATTGGGAAATGTGTTTTTTAGAAAAGGCTAATGATTATTGTGAAAATGGTCGTATTATCAAGATAATCTGCGTTTTATAACTCTTATGTTACTCAAATATAAAAAATTGGCTATTTTGTATAAAGGTATTGCGAAATATATTATTTATACCGATGTAATTAGTGTTCGAATAGCTTTTAAGTGTATAATTACATTAATTGTTTTTACGTCTTTGAATGCCTTTGTTACGGCTTTTAAGGTACTAATTTGAAAAAAACAGGAGAATTTTTACAAAAAAATGTCTTAGAGTACTTTAAAAATTCTAATAATTTTGTATAATAAATGCATGTAACAAAATTATAAGGGAGTTATTTTTTCTGTTTACATTTGGGGTGACATATACTGATTAAATTATAATGTAGTGGAGTGGACTTATTACTTAATTTTTTCAGTAGTAGTTTTAAATCATACTTTCCTTAGAAATATAGTGTGATGCAATGTGTCAATTAAATAAGGGGTTATTGGGCGCATACATTTCATTATATATTTATTGTTACTATGATTTAATTAGGTGGTTTTACTATATACATAGTAGTTAACGTTAGTATCATCATACTATCATGTATGAATTATTGTGAAGGTTATTTATATTCTTTGTGTAAGGGTTAGGCTTTATTACATTACCATATATTCCGGAGTCTCATGTCAGTGAAGGTTGTGTAATAGATTGTAACGAGACGTTTACGCATTGGGTTAATATAAAATGCACAATAAATATTAACGTTTAAATCACATTTTTTAGTGTCTTTTTATTTAGAAAGGATAAGTCACAGAGACATATAGTTTCAAGCTGTTGGTCGGTACAGTTTGATCTCATTCATATGTCAATTGAATATGGATATTATCATGTCTGTTGATTCAATTCTATACATTTATATTTGAATATGGTGTATAGATTTGACACACATTCGTCTTTAGTTGTTTTAGGCGACATTATAATTTAAAAGGGGTTAAATTATGATGAAAAGTGTAAGTCAAAGTTAATAATTGGTGCTGATTCACTATTATTAATTAAAAAGGGAGAAATAAATTGAACGGTTGAGGCTAACTTCAAAGGGGGAAGTTAGTCTTTTTTTAATGATACATTTGAGGGAACAATGTCAGTCAAAAGCTAAGGCTGAGATAGGTTCTAGACAAGTGAACTAATAATACGCATAGTATGAATAAAAATAGCACCCAGATAAATTCAATCATCTGAGTGCTATTTTTCTGGAATTGATGTTCCAAACACTTATTAATATGAAGAAGACTTCTCTTTACAAGTATTTAATTTTTCCAAAGATACTTACTTCTAATTATTTTACTCTGTCCTTTTTGAACAGACGAAATAGAACATAAATAATAGCTAGTGCAATAATGACATACATAATATAAGAATATGTATGTAAACCATTCATCAATGCATCCCAACTACCACTTAACATTTTTCCTAGAAAAATAAGTGCGAAGTTCCAAATTGTTGTACCAATTAATGACAATATCATAAAGATGATAACGTTCATTCTATTGATGCCGGCAGGAATAGTAATTAAAACACGTAAGACAGGAATAAAGCGACATATAAAAACTGCCAGCGTACCATATTTTTTGAACCAATCATTGGCACGTGCAACGTCTTTACCCTTTAATTTAATCCACTTGCCATATTTATCTACAAATCGATATAAGCGTTCTTCTGAGACAAGTCTACTAATGTAATATAATACGAGCAAACCGACTAAAGAAGAAATAGTTGAGATAATAAATAATGTTGGGATTGTTAGGTCTGATTTTACTGACATTAATCCAGCAAAGGTTAAAATAATTTCAGATGGTATAAAAGGTAAGATGTTTTCTAAAAGAATCAATATAGCTATGGCAACATAGCCCCAAGTACTAATAAAACTAGTTAATATTTGTTCCATAATAAAACATTAAACTCCTTTGATATTGAGCATCACAGATGTAATGAAATTTAAAAATCACATATTCTTATTATAATCTAAAATTAAAAACTATGCAGAAAAATATGGTAGTACTTTAGTATGAATTAACTAAGGATAAATATTAACAAATTTGTAAAAATTTTATTGTAAGCGATTACACATTGTGGTAATATCTAGAGAAACAATAGGTCATATGATGACTTGTAACTTTAGGGAGAAAGTGTGGAGAGTGTATGGAAGAGAAAAGATCAAACATAAGGTGGTACTTTGCAATAGCGTTCTTTATCATAGGTGTCATTGCTTATATGGACCGTTCAAATATATCTATTATTGCAGGTCCTATGATGGAAGACTTGCACATGAACAAGACTCAATTTGGTTTGTTAGCATCGTTCTTCTCATTAGGTTATGCATTAATGCAAGTGCCGTCAGGATTTTTAGCGGAAAAGTTTGGCTCTAAAAAAATGTTAACTATTGCATTAGTATGGTGGAGTGCATTTACAATTTTAACTGGTGTGGTTAAAAATCACGGTGTGTTATATGCAGTGCGTTTCTTATTTGGTGTAGGTGAAGCGCCAATGTATCCATCGAATGCCGTGTTCAATTCATTTTGGTTTTCTAAAGGAGAAAAAGGGCGCGCATCTAGTGTATTATTAGCTGGTTCATATTTTGGCCCTGTGATTGCTCCAGTTGTGACGATTGCCATCGTCAATATGTTCGGTTGGCAAGCAGTATTTTATATATTTGGTGCTGTGGGAATCTTAATCTCTATTTTATGGGTGATTATTGCCAAGGATTTACCAGAGCAACATAAAATGGTGAATGAGGCAGAGAAGCGCTTTATCGTTGAGAATCGAGACGTTATTAAGACTGAAAAGTCAAACGCACCATGGAAATTATTTTTTAAACGCTTTAGCTTTTATGCGATTGCAGCACAATATTTCGTTGTACAATTTGTCGTATCATTATTTTTAATTTGGTTGCCAACTTATTTATCAGAACAATATCATGTTAAGTTAAGTGATCCTGATATGGCTTGGGCAGCTGGTGCACCATGGATCGCTATGTTTATTTTGATTCTCTTTGGTGGTGCGATTTCAGATAAATTATTACAAAGTGGTAAGTCTCGTTTTGTTGCTAGGGCATCTATCGCGATTATTGGATTTATTATCTTTAGTATTTCTTTATTTATGTCGATACAAACAGATAGTCTAGTTGTTAATGTATTCTGGCTATCGTTATGTTTAGGTGGTATTGGTATAGCAACTGGCATGAGTTGGGCTGCAGCAACTGATTTAGGACGTAATTTCTCAGGATCAGTTTCTGGTTGGATGAATTTGTGGGGGAACATAGGTGCATTATTAAGTCCATTACTTGCAGGTATGATGGTTGATATTGTAGGTTGGACAATGACGCTTGAACTGGTTATCATCCCAGTGGTCTTTGCGATTATTATGTGGTTCTTTGTTTCTCCTGATAAACCACTGTTAATTGATAAAAAAGATTTATAAAGTTTGTAATCATTGCAATAGGGAAAGAATTGAGTATAATTGATTACCCTAGGAGGGAAAAATATGATTACAATTAATGCCATTATGAAAGTGAATCCAGCACAACGCGAAAATTACTTAGAGTTAGTTAAACCTTTAGTTGAGGGTGCGAATAACGAATCGGGGTCGTTATTTTATCAACATTTTGAACAAACAAATGAACCGAATACATTTGCTTTTATTGAACGATACGAAGATGAAGCGGCAGTAGAAGCACATAATAATTCTGCTCATTTCCAGCAGTTTTTCAAAGAAGTTAGTCAGTATTTAGTTGAAAAGCCTGAAATTAAAGTGTTACAAGATAAAGCATAATTGAGTGCGAGAGCCTAGACAACAGATAAAGTTGCTAGGCTTTTTTTTATTGCGATAAGCGCAATACTATTATAAATAAATTGAAAAGTGTATAATTTTAAGGTGAATTATATGTAATGTGATTAATTTTGGGTTGAATAAGGAGAGAATTTACTATGTTATATCAACACGGAACGTTAGGAACGTTAATGGCAGGGATATTAGACGGAACAGCAACTATCGATGAAATATTAAAAAAGGGTGATCTTGGTATAGGTACATTGACAGGTTGTGATGGCGAAGTCATCATTGTTAATGGCGTTGCATATCATGCTGATGCTTTAGGTGGATTTAGAAAATTGTCAGGGTCTGAGTGTACACCATATGCTACAGTAACACCTTTCGAGGCAGATTATTCCTATTTCGTTCCGCATATTACAGATGCTGATAGTTTGCTAGAAGATATTAAAGGAAAGGCTGCAAGTGAAAATATATTCTTTGCCGTGAAAATAACAGGTAAGTTTGAAACAATGCACGTGCGCATGATGCCTAAACAAGAAAAACCATACACCAAACTTAAATATTCGGCTGATAAACAACCTGAATTTGTATATGAGCAAATTAACGGAACTGTGGTAGGATTCTATACTCCAGAATTATTCCATGGGATTGCAGCAAGTGGATTCCATTTGCATTTTGTAGATGAAGACAAGGCAGTAGGTGGTCATATCTTGGACTTTGAACTTAATAGCGGCACAATAGAAATTAGTAATATTGAAACGCTTGAGCAACACTTTCCTGTCAACGACCAAGCTTTTTTAGAATCAGATATCGATCATTCTACAGTAGCTGAAGATATTAATGAAATTGAATAGTATAAATTAGAGCGAAGGATAGCTGTCGGTAAACGTATTATCGTGATTAGTCTAACTTACAATAGATTGAAAACAATATTGTACATTTCTTATAAGAACTAGAAGTATAACAAAAAAGTGATAAAATATAACGATAGCGTCTTTGACAAGCGCAAGACTGTTATTAGTAGTATGTAGAATTGCGTTGTACGCTAACTTAGCTTAACTGCTTATTTTAAATGTCGATGCGTCAACTGAATAATTAAAATTATGCTTTTAGTATATTGGTGAATGGTACATGTCTTTGTAGCCTTTATAATAAATGCTTTAGTAGTAGAACAATAACAAAAAAATAAAAAGGAGATGCTTATGTCAACATTGATTAAATATTTAAGATCCTTAATTAAAGTTAATACGATGAAAATCGATGTTGCAAAAGGGTTTAGGCAATGCATATTAATGCTTATTCCATTGTTTGTAGGCTATATCACCAATCATTTTTCAACTGGTTTGTTGATAGCTACAGGTACATTAGCGCATATTTATGTGTTTGGTGGACCAGCACAGGCAAAATTGCGAGTCGTATTATTCTCGACAGTCGGCCTATCTATAGCCATGATGTTAGGCACTTTAACAGTAAATCAACCACTCATATTCGGGGTGTTACTACTTATAATCACTGTGATACCATACTACATTTTTAGCTCATTAAACATACCAGGTCCTTCTTCAATATTCTTTATCGTGGCATTCAGTTTACCAATCAATTTACCTGTCGCACCAGAAGATGCATTATATAGAGGTTTATGCATGTTTATTGGTGGCATAATAGCAACTTTAATGGTGATATTAACAATCGCTATTTCCCGGGAAACAGCAGAAATGAAAGCGATAAAAAATGACTTTAATATGATAAAGCAATTAGTACATAACTTTGATAATCCAGACGCCTTTCAAAAGGCATCGCAATTTGCAGTTACAGCCTTTAGGAATTCGGACAATCAATTAATTACATCGAGTACCGCTAAATCTAAAGGTTCACCAAGGTTTCAACGTATATTATTGTTGCATAATACAGCGCAAGGTATCTTCTCAGAATTACTAGAATTAAATGAAAAAAATGTACGACCATTGCCTAATGTGATCAAAGAAATGGCTGATTTTATAATTAAATTAGTCTTTTCAAAAGGTATTGTTAGAAAGCAGTGGACAGAAAAAGTAGAGTTTGAAGCACAATACAAAAACTTAGTCGACAATATATTTAAAGTCGATGCAATAATTAATGCTGATAATGAACGTGTTGAACATGAAGTTGATTATAGAATGCCAATATATGGCCATCGTTTAATTAATAATTTAACCTTGGATTCATTTACATTCAGAAGTACCATTCGGTATACCGTGATTATGGCGATTTCAATCTTCATTGCACTCATGTTTGATTTTGATAAAGCTTATTGGATACCTCTCAGTACGCACACGATTTTATTAGGTTCAACTACATTACAAAGCTTTGAACGTGCTGGCGCTAGAGGTATTGGGACAATATTAGGTGTGCTAGTGTTATCACTCATACTATTATCAGTACCACCGATACCTGTGGCTATTATTTTACTTGCTGTAGCTGCTGGATTTACGGAAATGTTAGTTGGAGCTAATTATTCTATTGCTGTAATATTTATAACAATACAGGTTCTGTTATTAAATGGTTTAGCTTCGCAACATTTGTCGATACAAGTTGCATTCCCAAGAATTATTGATGTTATTGTAGGTATCGTCATTGCAGTTGTTTGCTTGTTATTTATAGGGAAAAAGACAGCCTCGTCCATGCTTCCAAATACATTGGCGGATGTAACACGTAATGAAGCAGTTGTATTTCATTATTTATTTTCATCTAACAAGTATGCCTCTGTTGAACATGAAAAGAATGAAATGTTAAAGCTAAGCGTAAAGTTAAATAATATGATTCAAGTTTATAATAGCGCAAACGGTGAATTGTTTAGTAATAAAAATGCAATTCAATACTATTATCCAAGTATATATGCGTTAGAAGAGATAAATTTTATATTTAGAAGAGCATTAAGTAATGAACAACGTTATCATATTTCAGATGAGACAATGGCACAATATTTACTGATATTCGAAAATATAGCCAAGCATTTTGAACGAGGCACTAATATCCAAGTTCAAGAAATTCCGATGTTACCCCAATATACTTATATTAAAAATGCTTTAGAGCACATACAAAGTAATTGTATTAATGCTAGAAAGAATGTTTCACTATTACATCCAACAAATTAAATAGACAGACATTAAAGAGGTCAATTCATGATTTATCATGGATTGATCCTTTTTAGTTTGGATTGCAACACGCAATATCTCATCATAACAAATTAAAGTATGTGAGGTATCTCAGACTGCCGTTTGTGTACGGTCATAGAGCGGGGTGTCTAAGATAACGTCGCTATATAGAATGATTATATAATTTAGACGTTATTTAAATACTGTTTAATAAATTAAGAAAAGAGGTAATTAATAAGAAAACTACAAGAGATAGGAGTTTTTTTATGCCTTGGACTATGGATGACTATCCTCAAAGTTGGAAGAATCTAGATAAACTAGAACGTAAAAAAGCAATTGATATCGGTAATGCAATGTTAAAAGATGGATATAAAGAAGATCGTGCTATTCCCATTGCAACGAAACAAGCAGAATCTTGGTATAAAGATGCGACAAAAGAAGAATTAGAAGAATTGCAAAATAAAAAAATTACGTTACATGATAAAGATGATTCAGCGAATCCGAATCTTAATAATCAAGATGTGCATGTGTATTTCGAGGAAGACGTATGGAAAATCAAATCAGAAGGTGCAAAGCAAGCATCTGATAGTTTTGATAAAAAGGAAGATGCTATGAAGCGTGCGCGTAATATTGCAGATAATAGGCAAACAGAAATAATTGAGCATAAAAAAGATGAATAATATGAATTTGTATTGTAAAATAATGTTTCATTTTACAAGATGATAAAGTAATGACATAAATATTTTAATAATATAAGTTAATTATATAAGTGAAATTTAGTAATTAAATAGTGGTCGTAATTAAAAAAGATGAGATGGTATTACGATTGTATTAAATGGAGGCACAATGCATGTATATGGAAAGAAAATCTTCACTAAATATTGAAGATTTGAAAGAAGATTTCAAAGAGAGTCTCGGACAATTTAATAACACTGACTCTGCCTTTGATATGTTAATTGGCTTTGTAGAGTTAGAACAATTATATTCATCTGCATTAAAAGAAATTAGTACCAAGTTGGATATTCTAGATGATCATTTTCAGCAATTATATAAACATAATCCAATCCATCATATGGAGCGTCGTGTGAAAGAGTTGCGGAGTTTGATTCAGAAGTTAAAGCGTAAGGAATGTGAGATATCATCAGAATCTGCGAAAGAATATATCCAAGATATAGCAGGTATTCGTGTTGTTTGTAACTATATTGATGATATATATGTTATTGAGTCACTATTGTTAAAACAAGATGATGTCAAGTTGATAAAAAGGAAAGACTATATACAAAATCCTAAAGATAATGGCTATCGCAGTTTGCATATTGTCGTTTCTGTTCCTGTGTTTTTAGCACATTCTTTAGAGACAGTACCTGTAGAAATTCAAATTAGAACGATTGGTATGGATATGTGGGCTAGTTTGGAACATAAAATACGCTATAAAAATGATACAAATACAGAAAAATATCGTTCAGTCTTAAAGCAGTGTGCAAATGACATCACTGCCGTAGAAGGTAAGATGCAGAACATTAGAACAGAAGTATTTGATGTCTAATCAAAATAAATAATTACGCATACTTGTAAGCAGTTAGTGAGTTAGATAATTTGAACTTGCTAACTTTTTTTATGAATCACTTGTTTATTACGTAGCGTTATATATTAGGATAATCAATAAGGAGGTTGTTATATGACGTTATATCAAACGGGTGACTTAGCAAAAATATGTAATGTTTCTGTTCGAACTATACAATATTATGATAATAAAGGTTTGTTAAATGCGAGTTCAAATAATGGAAGACGCTATTTTGATAAAAATAGTAAAGAAAAATTAGAAATGATACTCATACTTAAGTCCTTTGGATTTAAATTAAAAGATATTAAGTTGTTGTTTGATGAAAAGGTTGAACTTAATGTTATCAGAGCATTAATAAATGAAAAGCTAGTACAAGTTGAAGAAGAGATACACGAGTTAAAGACATTGGAGAGAGAGATGAAACAGTATCAAAAATATATTAGCGAAGGTAGCACAGAATCATACACTAAATTAATTGATACACATCAATATATAAAAGAAAATACGAAATATAGGAAATTGCCAATGGCATTTACTTCTAAATTAATTACCTTGTTTGTAGCTCAATATAGCTTTGTTATTTATAGTATGTATAAAAAAAGTTGGAAACCTATCTTATTTAATTTACCACCATTTTTCTTAATCACTACAGCATTTACATATAAATATTACAAAAGTGTAGAATATTTATGTCCAAATTGCCAGCAGAAATTTATTCCGGAATTTATAACATGGACATTAGCAAGGCATACGCCTAAGACTAGAGTACTTAAATGTCCAAACTGTTTTGAAACAAATGATTGTATAGCTATGAAAAAATAAAAAATTTATGGACCGAAATATCGAGTTTAATGACCGGTATTTCGGTCTTTTTAGTTTTAGCAACTCATAATGATACTTTTGCAAACGCTTGCAATATTGATTGTTGTGTATTACCATACTTGTATACAAGTATATTAACCGAATTAAGAGGTGCGTTCATATGACTTATGAATATCCTGAAAGATGGTTAGAGGGTGTTTCTAAAGGTGAGGCTATCGCTGCTGAAATTAGATTAAGAATCGTTGCTGGCACAATTAAAACAGATACACTATTAACCGAAAATCAGATTGCCAAAGAATTTAATGTAAGTCGATCCCCAGTTCGAGATGCTTTTAAATTATTAAAGCAAGATCAATTAATCAATTTAGAGAGAATGGGTGCAGAAGTATTACCATTTGATGATAAAGAAAAGAAAGAACTTTATGACTTAAGAATTATGCTAGAGTCATTTGCATTTAGTCGTATCAAATCGCTAAATCATGATCTAATTGTTAAAGAATTACGAAAGCAATTAGAAATGATGAAAGTAGCAGTTCAATTTGAAGATGCAGAAGCATTTACTGAACATGATATGAAGTTTCATGAGGTGACGATATTAGCGTCTAAACATCAATATTTAAAGACATATTGGAATAATTTAAAGCCAGTGATGGAAGCATTAATCTTATTGTCAATGAGACGACGTATGGCAGAAGATCCGGAAGATTTCGAACGTATCCATAAGAACCATGAAGTTTTTGTAGAGGCCATAGCAAATCAAGATGCAATTAAGTTAAGAGAGGCCTTTCATTTGAATTTTGATGATGTAGGAGAAGACATCGATAGCTTTTGGCTGAGCTAATCAAATCTAGCTTAAAAGGAAATAGGAGGAAATATCATGAAATATATGATAGGTGTAGATATTGGAACAACAAGTACTAAATCAGTACTCTATGACGAAAAAGGTCAATTTATCATGAAACATAATATTGGATATCCATTACATACACCTAATGTAGATGTATCAGAAGAGAATCCAGATGAATTGTTTGATGCCGTGTTGATGACAATTAAATATGTAATGCGTGAAGCGAATATTGCGAAAGAAGATTTGAAGTTAATTTCCTTTAGTGCACAAATGCATAGTTTAATATCAATGGATGCGAGTAATCAAAGGTTAACTGAAAATCTGACTTGGGCTGATAATCGTGCAAGTAAATATGCAGATATCATAAAAAATGAACATAATGGTATTGAAATATACAAAAGAACAGGAACACCGATACATCCAATGTCTCCACTAGCAAAGATTTTTTGGATGAAACACGAACAACAAGAAATATTTAATCAAACAGCAATGTTTGCTGATATTAAGACGTATATCTTTTATCACTTATTTGAAAAATTTGTAATTGATCAATCGATGGCGTCTTCTACGGGAATGTTTAATCTTGAAACATTAAAATGGGATACAGAAGCATTATCATTACTAGGTATAACGGAAGAACAGTTACCTGAAATTGTTCCAACGACACATATACTTAAAGGTATGAAACATAGATATGCTGCGCTAATGGGTATTGATCCAGACACGCCAGTAATCGTTGGTGCGAGTGATGGTGTGTTATCAAATTTAGGAGTTAATGCTTACAAAAAAGGAGAAGTGGCAGTGACGATTGGTACGTCAGGCGCCATTCGAACGGTAATAGACAAGCCACGAACAGATTATAAAGGACGTATCTTCTGCTACGTATTAACTGAAGATCACTATGTCATTGGTGGACCAGTTAATAATGGTGGTGTCGTACTTCGATGGTTGCGTGATGAGATGTTAGCTAGTGAAGTTGAGACTGCTAAACGTTTGGGAGTGGATCCATATGATGTGCTAACTAAAATTGCGAGCCGTGTTAAACCAGGAGCAGAAGGTTTAATATTCCATCCCTATTTAGCTGGTGAACGTGCACCGCTTTGGAGTGCTGATGCACGTGGTTCATTCTTTGGTTTGACATTGTCGCATAAGAAAGAACATATGATTAGAGCTGCGTTAGAAGGCGTCTTATATAATCTTTATACTGTTTATTTAGCGCTCATTGAAGTTATGAATGAAACACCATCTACTATTAAAGCAACCGGTGGATTTGCCAAAAGTGAAGTTTGGCGTCAGATGATGGCAGATATATTTGATACGAATTTAATTGTACCTGAAAGTTATGAAAGTTCTTGTCTCGGTGCTTGTGTACTTGGGTTAAAAGCACTCGGTGAAATTGAAGACTTCTCAATTATTGAAGAAATGGTTGGTACGACTAATGCACATGCGCCAAATCAAGAAAATGTTAAGGTTTATCAACAATTAATTAGTATTTTTATAAATTTAAGCCGTTCACTGGAAGATAGATATACTGAAATTGCCAATTTCCAACGTGAACATATGACAGATTAAGAAGCGATGTATTAATGCAATAAGAAGGTAGTTAGAAAACGTTAAGATTTTATATGATAAATACATAAAATCAATCGTTTTCTCAACTATACCTTTAATAATAAATTGAATGATAGTAAGAAAAAATTTTACAAGAAAAAGAAAGCGTTATCAAATATAAAATGAATTACTTTAAATTGTATTTTGTGTTTGAATCCGGAAGGGGAGAACGATTATGTTTGAAATGATCTGGCCACTTATCACTGTGGTAATAGGGATAATAGTATTATTGGGATTAATTATATTTTTAAAATTGAATACATTTATTTCACTAATTATTACGTCAATTGTCACTGCAATATTACTAGGTATGCCTTTAGATAAAATAATTGAAACAATTGAAAATGGTATGGGCAGTACATTAGGTCACATTGCACTTATCTTTGGTTTAGGAGCAATTCTAGGTAAATTGCTAGCCGATGGTGGCGGTGCTACACGAATTGCCGATACATTGATTAATAAGTTTGGTCAAAAGCATGTGCAGTGGGCTATGCTCATCGCAGCCTTTATTGTTGGGATTGCACTATTCTTTGAAGTAGGATTAGTATTATTAATTCCATTAGTATTTACAATTGCTAAACGTGCGAACGTTTCACAATTGAAATTGGGACTACCAATGGTTGTGGCATTATCAGTTACGCATGGTTTCTTACCACCACATCCAGGTCCTGTTGTCATTGCTAAAGAATTAAAAGCAAATTTAGGGCATGTTCTGTTATATGGTATTATTATAGCCGTTCCTGTAACAATTATTGCTGGTCCAATTTTTAATAAAATAGCACAAAAAATCACACCGTCTGCATATAAACGTGAAGGTGATATTTCATCTCTAGGTGCACAAAAAGAATTTAAGGAATCAGAAATGCCTAGTTTTGGTATTAGTTTATTAACAGCTGTTTCTCCAGTTATATTAATGTTACTCTCTACAATTGTTCAATTAGTAACTGGACATGAAGAGGCAAAAAATGGCTTTGAATCTGTTGTCTACTTTATTGGTACAGCTGGAACTGCAATGTTAATTGCAGTATTGTTTGCAATTTTCACTATGGGTATTAAACAAGGTCGTAAGAATGCAGATATTAT
This sequence comes from Staphylococcus sp. 231237_7MaSpsaltlick, assembly GCF_043107035.1. NCBI lineage: Bacteria > Bacillati > Bacillota > Bacilli > Caryophanales > Staphylococcaceae > Staphylococcus > Staphylococcus sp. 231237_7MaSpsaltlick. Next base: position 259,873 of record NZ_JBICNX010000008.1, on the reverse strand, counting down.
GGATTCAGTGTCCAATGCAATTTATCCAATCGGTATGATGATACTAATTATTGGTGGTGGCGGTACATTCAAACAAGTCTTAATTGATGGTGGTGTTGGTGATACCATTGCTAAGATGTTTGAAGGATCTGAAATGTCACCTATATTATTAGCATGGATTGTAGCGGCCGTATTACGTATTGCACTTGGTTCATCTACTGTTGCTGCAGTATCATCTACAGGTATTGTATTACCACTATTGCAAGCATCAGACGTTAATGTTTCTTTAGTAGTATTAGCTATTGGAGCAGGTAGTGTCATACTATCACATGTTAATGACGCTGGTTTCTGGATGTTCAAGGAATACTTTGGTTTAACTGTAAAAGAAACGTTCTTAACATGGTCATTATTAGAAACGATTATTTCTGTTTCAGGGTTAGTATTCATCTTATTACTTAGTCTATTTGTATAAAAATAATTTGTTATTTTATGACTTTATACAAAATATAAAAAATATATACCTCATTCTTATTTTTTCGCTATAATGAAATCATAGGAATGGGGTGTTTTTTTGAATGAAGAAACTTTAGATATATTACAAGCACATGCACAACAATTATTGGGAATTCAATTAGAAGCATTTGAGCAAGAGGATTTAAAAGGTGTAACAAATAAGATAAAAACGCCTTTTACCAATACAAAACGGAAGAGCTTTAAGCATGAATTAAAGATTTTTTTACAAAATATGAACAGTAATAAAATTTATCACTATTGTAATCGGTTAGGGATAAATTTTTTGCTCTTTAAATTTAAAAAGTATAAGCGGATTTATATTATTGGTCCATATATTGAGCATCGTCCAAATGAGCAGCAATGCTTCGATATTTTAGAACAGTTAAATATCGCAAGTTCGCATAATGGTATATTAAAGCAATATTTATTAAAAATACCGTTATGTCATCATGTTAAAGCCAAAAAGTTATGTCGATTAGCAATACAATTTTTGAAAAATAGAAATACTTTATATGAAATTGAGCAGATTGATTTTAAATTTCATATGAGTGAAGCGGGCATTGCAGAAACACGAGCACAAATGGATTATGCTGTGGAAGACTTAGAATATCGCTATAAGTTAGAAAACCAATTGCTGACTGCTGTAGAATATGGCAATGTTCACGAGGCATTAGCTATTTTAAAATATATTAATTTATCAGTAGTTGGATTACGAAGGACAGATGATACGATATCAAATGAGCAATATAAAGCATTTTTATTAAATACATTATGCAGAAAAGCCATTGAAAGGGCAGGCGTAAATCTTATAAAAATAGATGAATTATCAGCAAAGTATGCTAAACAAATACATCAGACGAGAGATATACATGAAATCAATGAACATATCCAATCATTGGTAATCGATTATGCAGAAGCCGCAATGAAAATCAAAGCCAATGAATACAGTCCGAAAATTAGTAAAGTTGTTCAATACATTGAAAGTAACTTGAATCAACAACTGACATTACAACTGTTAGCACAACAAGTCGATTTAGCTCCAAGTTATTTATCGCGTGTATTTAACCATGAACTACATAAATCAATTTCACAATTTATTCTAGAATTGAGATTGCAAAAAGGTCACGATTTAATACTTAGGACGAAAATGTCAATTTCAGAAATCGCTAAACATGTTGGCTTTAGCGAACAAAGTTATTTTACACAATGCTTTAAAAAATATTATGGTATTACACCACTGAGATTTCGAATGGAACAGAGAGGATGGAATTAACATCCTGATGTGATTTTACTATTTATGTTAAATTTTTTGTAAAAATATCAATGATTCAATAAAATATAGATATACAATGGGAGAATTGACAACATAACATGATTTTAGAATCATAGAGCCATTTAAAAAACGATTGAATATTTCTGTTATTGAAGATAGTGATAAGTATAGTAACCATCGAACTTAAGCATGTAAAAATAAATGGATTTACTATATTTAAATTTTTACAGAAAATAACAACGTTGTTATTTTTCGTTGAAGTCTTACAATGGAAAAAATATAATGAACTTAAGATCTCAAATATATAGTCTATGGGGATTTGATTAGATCATAAAATAGCTTATGTGAGAGATAAAAAAATTTAGGCATATAAGAAAACGCTTACAAATATATACCTAGATTAGATTGATGGCCACAATCGCTAACAAAAACAATCTATTAAACAAAATTTGCAGAAATGAAATGTACGGTATTTTGTTTATAGGGAAAGAGGTAATCATTATGGTTACAGCAAAATTGAAACCAACTAGTAGGAAATTAAAGAAATTTAAAGAAATTGAAGCACCAAGGTTAAAGTTTAAAGAGAAGTTATCCTATGGTTTTGGAGACTTAGGTAACGGAATGATGTTTGATATGGGACAAATCTATTTGCTCAAGTTTTTTACAGATATTCTTGGTATTTCTCCTTTCTATGGTGGTCTCGTATTCTTAGTTTCAAAAATATTTGATGCATTTGTTGATACTGGTGTTGGAACAATGGTCGATAATAGGCGTAATTTTGGTAAAAAAGGTAAATTCAAACCATTTATTTTATATGGCACGATACCTTTAGCTATATTGACCGTTATCACATTTATATCGCCTGATATTAGTTATACCGGTAAAGTTATATGGGCTTTTGCTACATATATGTTATTCAATATGGCGTATTCATTTGTTAATATCCCGTATGGTTCATTATCTGCATCTATGACAATTAATGCGGATGATCGTACACAATTATCTGTCTTTCGTAACTTAGGTTCACAAGGCGCAATGTTTATTTCAGGTATCGTAATCATTCCAATGGTTAATCTTTTTCCGAATCATGCCACAGGATATCCTATCGCAGTAGGAGTGTTAGCGATTTGTGGTGTTATATTCCATATTATTTGTTACAAAGGTGTTAAAGAGAGACATACTGTTGAAAGACCTAAGGAAAAAGGTCTAGGTCGTAAAGCTTTTAAAGACTTACTGAAAAATAGACCATTCTTGATTCTTGCTATATATACACTATTAACAATCATGGCTTTATTCCTCCAACAGTCATCTCAGCTATATTACTTCCAATATGTCCTCGGAGAACCTAATTTAGTCGGTATTGTAAGTACATTGAACTTCCTTGTTCTTGTTCCAGGCTTATTGATTACTACTTTCTTAAGTAAAAAAGTAGGTAAGAAGATGACGGCAATCATTGGTGTTTCAGGGTTTGTAATTTTACAATTTATTACCTTCACACTATTTGCCAATGAAGCAATTCCGTTTCTAGTGTTAAACACGATTGCACAATTATTCCTAGTTATACCGAATACAGTTACTTGGGCATTTATAGCGGATGTTGTTGAATATGGACAATGGAAGTCTGGTATGAGATCTGAAGGTATTATTTATTCTAGTTATAGCTTCACAAGAAAAGTATCACAGGCATTGGCTGGTTTCTTACCTGGATTATCGTTAATGCTCATTGGTTATGTGCCAAATGAAACTCAAACGGCTGGCACGTTATTAGGGCTAAAAGTATTATACTTTGTTGTTCCAGGTACGGCCTGTCTCATTGCCGTAATATTATTCTTCTTTGCATATCCATTGACTGATAAACGTCACAAGCAAATCGTTAAGGAGTTAGCACTTAGAGAAGAATTGTAATTGTAATATTGTAAATTGTTTTAATAAATGAAAGGAGCAACACGAAATGTTATATCCAGTAATAAATGAAAAACGTCAAATTATTGATTTAAATGGGATTTGGAACTTTAAATTAGAAGATGATGCGTCACCGGTTGATATCTCAAAACCACTCGACACGGAATTAGTGATGGCAGTACCAGGTTCATATAATGACCAAGGGGTAAATGCTAAAATAAGAAATCATGTAGGCAATGTCTGGTATGAGCGTACGATTGTTATTCCAGAAATGATGCAAGATGAGAGAATCGTCTTACGATTTGGTTCAGCAACACATCAAGCTACTGTATATATTGATGGTCAAGCAATTGTATCGCATAAAGGCGGATTCTTGCCATTTGAAGCTGAGTTAGATCATAGACTTTCAACAGGGAAACATAGATTATCAGTATGTGTAAATAATATTTTAGATGAAACAACCCTTCCAGTAGGAAAATATGAAGAAACGATTGATGAACATGGTAAAAAGATTAAAACGAACACACCAAACTTTGATTTCTTTAACTATGCAGGGTTACATAGACCTGTAAAACTTTATACGACACCGAAAACATATATTGAAGATATTGTCTTAGTTCCCGAAGTGTCAAAGGATACAGCACAAGTCCATTTTAATATTATGACGAGCAAAAGCGCTACAGATATTCGTATTAGATTATTAGATGAAGCAAACAATGTTGTCACAGAAACAACGGGACAAAAAGGAACAATAACGGTAGAACACCCTCATTTGTGGCAACCATTAAATGCGTATTTATATCAATTTGAAGTTTCATTATATGAAGATAATAAATTAATTGATACTTATACAGAACGTTTGGGTATTCGCTCTGTAAAAGTAGAGAATGGCCAATTCTTAATTAATGATCAACCATTTTATTTCAAAGGTTTCGGTAAGCATGAAGACACGTATTATCATGGACGCGGTATAAATGAAGTAGGTAATGTATTAGACTTAAACCTTTTAAAATGGATTGGCGCAAATTCATTCCGAACTTCACATTATCCGTATTCAGAGGAAATGATGCGTCTAGCGGATGAGCAAGGTATTGTCGTTATCGATGAGACAACGGGTGTAGGTGTTCACTTAAACTTTGATACATTATTAACTGGTATTGAACATCGTAAGACCTTTAAAGAAATAGGTACTAAAGAAGCGCATGAAGCAGTTATTAGAGAATTGATTGCTCGTGATAAGAATCATGCTTGTGTCGTGATGTGGTCTATTGCAAATGAACCAGCATCTACAGAAGAAGGTGCGAAAGCATATTTCGAACCACTAATTAACTTGGCAAGATCTTGTGATCCACAGCAACGTCCTGTAACGATTGTCACATTATTGACGGCACAACCGGATGTTTGCCAAGTACAAGATTTAGTCGATGTGTTATGTTTAAATCGTTATTATGGTTGGTATACGCAAACTGGAGATTTAGAAGCTGCTAAAAAAGCATTGAAGCAAGAACTTGATGGTTGGAGTGAAAAACAGCCGAATAAGCCAATTATGTTTACAGAGTATGGCGCAGACACACTAGCAGGCTTGCATTCAGTTAATGATGAATTATTTACAGAAGAATATCAAGTACGTTATTACGAAGCAAATCACGAAGTTATTGATCAATATCCTCAATTTATTGGTGAACAGACTTGGAATTTTGCAGATTTTGAAACTTCAAGTGGCATTATTAGAGTTCAAGGCAATAAGAAAGGCATATTTACACGTGAAAGAAGACCGAAAGCAGTGGCACATTACTTAAGAAAAAGATGGTGTAATATACCTGACTTTGGTTATAAAGGATAAGGATTTCTTGAGCGAAAAAACATTGTGAAATTGATAACATACCTGTCAAACAATATACCTATCAATTTCAATTAGAATTGAGTAAAAGTGATAATTATGTGAAAACAATCACAAAATACTTTAAATCTTTGTAAGCATGGCGTAGAATACTAAGTGTAGAGAAGAGATAAAAGCTTAACGAATGAAAAAATACGGAGTGATTAAGATGAGAAAAGTAATTGAAGAAGTTATTTTTTCAAATGAAAGCAGTTATGACATTTACACACATACTGGTGTAAATCAAGGTATCATTAATGACATTAAAGATGGATACAGAAGTATTGATTATATATCTTATATAGATGCTGAAAAGTTATACAAGTACGGCATGGAAAGGTCTCAATTAGTAAGTAGTTAATACCCTGTAGACATCTAAAGGAAAGTGTGCATGTTTGTAAGTGTCAGCTGTATGCCCACAGCACAAACGACAGTTGTAAATGATTTGCATATTTTTCTCCCTAGTATCACCTTTCATGATTTATTATACGCCCAAGAATAGTAGAAAAGCCTACATGAACTAAATATTTAGTTCATGTAGGCTTTTTGTTATATAACAGCAACAAATATATGAGTTAGGAAATTGACTGATGCGTTAAACATATGCCTTAAAGTTATGCTTGATTTCGTTGTATTCGTATACAGAATTATACATTCTCATGCGAATATGTTCTTCTGATGCATAAGGTATACGCAGTGTGTCATGCTTTGTTATAAAGTTTCTGAATGATTTTTCGGCGTGCATACGTGCTTTTAAAGTCATATTTAACCACTCATCTGTTTCAAATAAATCTTCAAATCTAAAGGAAAAACTGGTTCTGGCGCGTGCTGCTCGTAACGTTGCAAGTCGTTGTTCAAACTCCATATATCCATCCTCCTTTTTAAGAACATCAATAATTACCTCTATTATATACTTATTAGCAACTATATTCTAATAATGGAATGACACTAATTCGTTTATATAAAAAATATGAAATGATAAAATAGGCACAATAAGTAGGCGTTAATTATTAAATTTAGAAGGATGTGTAATTATGGAATTAACAAATAAAGTTGCTATCATTACAGGTGGGAGTAGTGGTATAGGCGCGAGTATAGCTAAATCCCTAGCAAAGCAAGGTGTCAAAGTTGTCTTAACAGGTCGAAATGAAGTTAACCTTAAACAGGTTGCAGACCAAGTTTCTGAGCTATCTGAAACAGATGTAGTTACAGAAATATTAGATGTTACCTCACAAGAAGCGGTTGAGTCGGTTGTATCAAAGGTAAAACAACAATTTGGTAGTGTTGATATATTAGTAAATAGTGCGGGTCAAATGTTATCATCAGCCATTACTGAAGGTAATGTAGCTGCATGGGATACCATGATTGATGTTAATGTCAAAGGTACATTATATGGAATAAATGCGGTTTTACCGACATTCTTAGAGCAATCAGAGGGTCATATTATTAACATTGCTTCAATTTCTGGTTTCGAAGTTACAAAGAAAAGTACGATGTATAGTGCAACGAAAGCAGCGGTCCATTCTATAACTCAAGGCTTAGAAAAAGAATTAGCTAAGACAGGAGTGAGAGTGACAAGTATTTCACCTGGAATGGTAGATACACCATTAAGTGGAGATACAGATTGGGGCGAACGTAAGAAGTTAGATCCTGAAGATATTGCATCTTCTGTTATATATGCATTGCAACAGCCAAGTCATGTCAATGTAAATGAAATTACTGTTAGACCAGTATAGAATTCATAAGAAGTCACTTTAGCAACATGATTAAATTTCTATCTATCTAAATAAAGGGGATATAAATAAACTTGAATATTGTACTAGAAACGAAGCGTTTGTTGCTGATTAGACCAACTGAAGATTATCTAACAGCGTTGTATCAATTGCATGCTGATCCTAGAACAAACGTATATAATCCGGCTGGTCCACATCGAGAGATAAGTGAAACAAAAGAAATGTTAAATGAATGGATAAAACATTGGTTAGCGTATGATTTTGGTTATTGTTTAATGATTGACAAGGAATCGAAAGCAATGATAGGTATGTGTGGTCTAAGATACAAACGGTTAGATGGTAATGTAGTGTTAAATTTGGCATATCGTTTAAGTCCAGAGTATGGGCGAAAAGGCTATACAAAAGAGGCCTGTCTTGCACTTATACAATATATTAAGAAAGTCCAACATATAGATAATAGGATTGTTGCACATACTAAAGCTGACAATATTCCTTCTATTCGAACAGCGAAATCTTTAGGTTTTTTGAGAGAAACACAGTATGATAACTTTGAAGCATCTGGTGACGTATATCTGTTCGAACCAAACTAAAATTGGTTATTTTGGTGTTTAAATATAAATTTTAGAATAAAGCCAACTCAAATTTTGCCTGTCTTGAGTTGGCTATCTTTATGTTTTAAATTATTTAAGATACTGTGTCTTACTCGGTTGATTGGATATATATTTATTCTTTATTTTTAATTTATCAAAATATTATCAATTACATATTGCAAATGATAATCATTATCTATTATTATTAATGTTAATAGATAAGGGAGGGTAATATATTGAAAAAATTAATTAGTGTTATGTTGTGCTTTATATTATTATTAGCAGCTTGTGGAAAGTCGGAAGAAAGTAAAAGTACTAAAGGAGATACAGACAGTAAGGAATATGTTACATCAGATGGTAGTAAAGTAAAGATACCGAAACATCCGAAACGTGTGTTAGATTTGACTGCGAATTACGGTAATTTTAAAAAACTAGGTGTCACACCAATTGCTATTACTAATGTTTTTCCGAATTCTAAATATTTGAAAATGGATAAAGTAAAGAAAATTAATCCAGAAGATGTAGAAGCAGCAGCAAAATTGAAGCCGGATTTAATTATTACGTATAAAGAAAATAAAAATAATAAAAAATTAGCTAAAATTGCACCTACAGTTCCAATTAAGGTCCAAAATATGGATTATAAAGAGACACATGTTGAATTAGGGAAATTAGTCAATAAAGAGAAATTGGCGCAACAGCAGGCAAATACATTATCGAAGAAATTAGCAAAAGATGGTAAGGAAATTAAAAAGAAAATTGGGAAGGATAAAACATTTTCAATAATGGATGTACAAGCGAAAGATATTTACCAATTTGGTCCAAGATTTGGAAGAGGTAGTGAAGCTATTTATGAGGGATTCAAACTAGCAGAAGATTCCGATGCTAAAGCAGCTATGCCGAAAGAAAAATATATGAAAGTACCTAAAGAAAAATTTAACGACTATGCCGGTGATTACTTACTCATTCCAACTGCAAATGGCAAGAAGCCTAATAATGAGTTTGTAAAATCATCTATTTGGAAAAATAACAAAGCAGTCCAAAATAATCAGGTAATATACTACACCATGGATGAAGCAATTTATGCAGATATTATTTCAGTAGAACAACAAGCGAAAAACTTTAAACAACAGTTATTAAAATAATAAAGAAACCGCCATTATCAAACATCAGCAATAACAGATGGATAATGGCGGTTATTTTATAGATTAAATCGGTGAAGATATTACCAATTCTCAACGTTTGAGCGTTCACCTTTAAAATTATTTGATTTCTTATGTCGCTCAGCTAATACAGCTTCAACATCTTTAAAGTCAATGTCTAGTGCATGTAATAAAACAAATAGATGGTACATTAAATCTGCTGTTTCATTAGTTACCTCTGCTTTATCTGACTTCATCGCACCAATTACTACTTCAAATGCCTCTTCACCAAATTTTTTGGTTATTTTTTCAAGACCTTCATTCAATAAATACTGTGTATAAGAATTTGATTTATCAGCATTTGCACTTTGATCAACTGTCTGCTCTAATTGTTGTACATTATAAGGTACTTCTGTGTTAAAGCAACTTTGACTGCCTGTGTGACATGTGGGACCGTTTGGCACTACATCTATTAAAATCGTATCTTGGTCACAATCTAGATAAATATTACGCACTTCTTGAGTGTGACCTGATGTTTCACCTTTAGTCCAAAGGCGCTCTTTTGATCGAGAATAGAAGCATACCACACGGTCTTCTAGTGTTTTGTTATAGGCAGCTTCATTCATGTAACCTAACATCAATACTTGTTTAGTGTTTACATCTTGTAATATAGCTGGTAATAATCCTTTAGAAAAGTCAGGTTGTGTCATCTTACTGGAATACCTCCTTGTGACATTGTTTGCTTTATTTCGTTTATTGTTGTTTCTTTATCATGCAGAATACTTGCTGCAAGGCCAGCTGATACATTGGTTTGCTTAAAGAGATCCACAAAATGGTCTGGATTTCCGCCACCACCTGAAGCAATGATTGGAATATTGACCAATGATTCAATGGCGTGTAAGTGTGAGACATCAAACCCTTGTTTCATACCATCATGTGTCATACTGGTGATTAGCAGTTCGCCTGCACCAAGAGCCTCTACTTGTTGAACCCAATCGTATACTCTGACATCAGTACGTTGTTTACCACCATGTGTATAGCAAAAGTAATCTTCTAATTCGCTATCATAGTTACTATCAATTGCGATACAAATGCATTGACTACCAAACTTTTCACTGGCTTCTTTAATAAATTGAGGGTTCTTTAAAGCACTTGAATTTAATGATACCTTATCTGCACCGTGATTTAATAATTTCGAAATATCGTCTAAAGTTGATATACCACCGCCGACAGTAAGTGGAATAAATAATTTTTCGGCGGTTTCTTCAATAACATCTAGTACAAGGTCATGTCCTGCCTCAGTTCGTGAAATATCAAGAAATACTAACTCATCAGCACCTTGTTCATTATAATAAAGCGCATAATCTACAGGATTACCAATATCGCGCAATCCTTTAAATTGAATACCTTTTACTACACGACCATCTTTGACATCAAGACAAGGGATAATGCGTTTCTTGATCATGATAATCCCTCCCAGAAATTTGGATCATGTGCTGCTTTACCTACAATTGCAGCGTGCACACCTAGTGTTTCAAGTTGGACTAAGTCTTGTTGGTGACGTATACCACCTGAAGCGACAACGTGTTTATCTGTAGCTTTTACAAGTTGACCAGTAATTTCAAAGTTTGGTCCTGATAGCTTTCCATCTTTCGAAATATCAGTATATATAATGCCGCCAAGCGGTAAATGATTGATTTGTTCAACTAAATCAAATAAATCTAATTGAGCATCTTGTTCCCAACCATTAATCTTTACTTCGCGACGATAAGCATCGACTGACAAATATAAACGATTAGGGTATTTTTGAGCCATATCAGCTAGCCATGTCAAATCTTGAATACCCTTCGTACCAATAATACAAAAGTCGATATTAGCATCAAAATACTGTTGAATTGTTGTTTCACTACGGATGCCACCGCCAACTTCCATCGGTTTGTCAGTTAAATTTCTTAATGTTTTAATATAATCTTGCTCTATAGAAGATTGTTTTTTTGCACCGATTAAATCGACTATATGAATTCGATCCACGCACTGAAATTGATTGTAAAACTGTATACTTTCTTCAGCGGTACGTGTCATTTTTTCTTCTGAATCATATTTTCCTTCTGTTAATCTCACGCTTGTAGCATTGATTAAATCAATTGCTGGCCATAATTTGATCATTTAAGAATCCGCCTTTCAGAGCTTGGTTTAGTATTGCTAATCCATTTTCACCGCTTTTTTCAGGATGAAACTGAATACCAATATAATGTCTGTGTTGAACAATTGCAGGTATTTGTGCACCGTACTCTGCATAAGCAACTACAAATTGTGACATTTCAGCTTGGTAAGAATGTACAAAATATACATCATGTGTCAATTGTTGTTGATTACTGATGAGGTTATTCCACCCCAAGTGAGGAACGGGATAAGGTGTATCAATAGGTACGATTTTTCCAGGGATTAACTTCAAACCTGCAACATCGCCTTCTGCACTCCAATCGAATAATAGCTGCATACCTAAACAAATACCGATAATAGGTTTGTCGTGAATTGCTTTTAAAATAGCATCTAAGCCACGTTCTTCGATTGCACGCATTGCATCTTTAAAGTGTCCTACACCGGGAAGGATAACTAATTCAGCAGCCTCAATTTCACTTTGCTTGTCAGTTAAAATAGCATCATAACCCAAGTGTTTCACTGCACGTTGTACATTGCGAATATTCCCCAAACCATAATCTATAATAGCAATCATTCAATCACACCCTTAGACGAAGGTACACCGTCATAATCATTCTGTGATAAGGCCTCTTTAAGTGCTCTAGCGAACGATTTGAAAATACTTTCGATTTCGTGATGTGTATTGCCACCACGTAATAAATCAATATGCGTGGTAAGACGTGCGTTAATAACTAAAGCGTGGAAGAATTCTTCTACTAATTCAGTATCGAAAGTTCCGACTTTTTCTTTACTAAATTCGGCATTAAATGACAAATAGGGGCGACCGCTAATATCGACAACGGTACGTGATAGTGTTTCATCCATAGGGATATAGCTGTGACCGTAGCGTTTGAAACTTGTACGATCTCTAACCATTTCTAACAGTAATTGACCTAAAACAATGCCAATATCTTCTGTTACATGGTGGTCATCAACTTCGGTATCACCATTTGCTTCAATTTGTAAAGATAGCTGACTATGAAAGCTAAAGAGGGTCAACATATGGTCTAAAAAGCCAACACCTGTATTGATATTACTTTCGCTAGCATCATTGGCAAGCGTGATATTTAATTGCGTTTCTGCCGTATTACGCTTCTTTTGATAAGTCATATTGAATCCTCCAGTTTTTAATAATTTCTGCTAACTGATCTAATTGCTCGTCAGTTGCTATAGAATAGCGAACATAGTCTGCCATATTCGGTTCATCATATAAACGAGGTAAGAAACCATGTTCTTGTATATATTTACCTAAGCTATGTGCAGCCTCACCTTTAGTTAATACAAAGTTTGTCGCAGAAGGGTAAATTTTGATGATATCTGAGACTTTACTTTCAAAAATATTACGTAACTTGATAGCTAGACGGCGTTGTTCTTCAATAAAGCTAGCAGTCATCTTTTCATGTTCAAACATATATATAGCAATATATAAGGTGATTGTATTTAATGGATAAGGATGTTCAATGCGTTGTATGCGTTGGATGGTTTCTTCTGTACCAATTAACACACCTAATCGTAACCCTGCAATACCAAATGCTTTAGACAATGTACGCATTTGAAGTATATGTGGTGCTAAATCAATCTCATAAGCTTCGCCAAAGTCCAAATAAGCCTCATCGATTACGAAATAGCCTCCAATCGCTTTCATCTTATCTGCTATAGCTGTTAGAAATGGTAATGAATATTGATGACCTGTCGGATTATGAGGATTACTCATGATGAAGAATGCCGGTCGTACATCATCAATTCGCTGTAAAATCGTGTCTAAGTTAAATGTTAAATCATCATCAGCATCTACAAATTCAATTGGTCTGTTTACTTGTCCAGCATATGCTTGGTACATAAAGAAGTCAGGGTTAAGTGTTAATACAGGACCATCAGGCATGATGAGCATTAGCTTTTGTATCAATTCATCTGAACCATTACCAGCTGTAATTTGTGTTGGCTTAAGGTTAAAATATTTAGCATAAGCAGTCTTAAAACGATTATATTCATCATCAGGATAAAAATTAAATGTGGCTTGTTGTATAATATCGGCAAGCTGCTCATTTGATAATGGGCGCAGGGGACTTTCATTTTTGTTTATTCTAATCATTATCTGTTACTCCTTTGTCGTACGAACTTGTACAGATTGTTCGTGGTTATATAACGCTTCAGTATGTGCTAGAGTTCGTGCTGCGTCTTCAATCTGATTGAATGACCTTTCTGATAAATTAATTACTGAATGACGTGTTAAGAAATCATTTACAGATAATCCATTTGTAAAACGAGCTGTTTGATTTGTTGGTAAGACATGACTTGGTCCAGCTACATAATCTCCAATGACCTCAGGTGAATAATACCCTAAGAATAATGCTCCGACATAACGTACTTTATTTAAATATGCTTCTGGGTTTCTAGTTTGTATAGAAGCGTGTTCCGGTGCTATTTGATTCATGACGTCGCTTGCTTCGTCTTGATTTGCTACAGCTATTAAAAAGTGATTGTTTTGCAAACTAGCTTCTACAATAGGCTGTCGCTCAATTGTACGTAATTGTTCTTGAATATTACTTTCCAAACGTTCTAAGATGTCACGATTTTCACTGATCACAAATGTTCTAGCCAATTCATCATGTTCGGCTTGGGCAAAGACATCATAAGTGATGGCATTTAAATCTGCTGTGTCATCAATGATTAAGGCAATTTCACTTGGTCCAGCTATTTGATCGATTCCTACTTGTCCGTAGAGATATTTCTTAGCATATGCAACATATTGATTACCTGGTCCTACAATTTTATCGACTTTAGGTATCGTTTCGGTACCATAAGCGAGTGCAGCAATACTTTGAGCGCCGCCCACTTGATAGACATTGTCGGCGCCTGCGATATAGCATGCGGCAAGTACAGCATCAGAAAGTCCATGTTGTTGTGGTGGTGTGACCACAGAAATATCTTCTACACCTGCTACCTTTGCTAATGTTACTGTCATTAATACGGTCGATGGGTAACTAGCCTTACCACCCGGTACATAAACACCGACACGTTCTAAAGGATGATACATTTCGTAACATTCATCTGTACCTTGTTTATCTGACCACTTTATTGTTGTTTGAAATGCTTTGATGCGCTCATGGCTTGTTGTGAGTGCTTGACGTAGTGCTTCATCTATATTGTTATAAGCTGTTACTAAATCACTATAAGGGATGGCTAGGTCATTGGTTTCAACACCATCCAATTGTGCGTTATAAGCTTTTAAAGCTGAATCACCTGATGCTTTAACTGTGTCGCAAATCTCTTTAACTACAGGGTATAAGTCTTCATTAAGTGAAGATTGGCTTAAAAAGTCTTTGAGAAAGGTTGTTTTATCTATTATCAATGAGTGACACCTCCAATGTTTGAATAAATGTATCAATTTCATTTGATTTTTTAAAATATGCTTCTTTATTGGTGATTAGTTTTGCGTTAATATTTTTTAGCGTGTCTTTTTCAACTAAACCATTAGATTTAAGTGTCGTACCTGTTTGAACAATATCAACGATGCCATCCACCATATCGACTAAACATGCCAACTCAATAGATCCTGAAAGCTTAACCAATTCTACATCTAAACCTTGAGCTTCAAAGTATGATTTCGCAGTTTTCGTATAAGAAGTGGCTACTTTTTTAAATTGAGTTGTTTCTGGTTTGGATGCTAACGCAAAGTGACATTCTCCGAAAGGTAAGTCTAATAAATTATTAATTGTATAATTACCTTCTTCTAAAATATCGCTCCCCACAATACCAACGTCTGCAACACCTTGTTCTACATAGATGGGTACATCGCTCCCTTTGACCAGTACAAACTGTATATCATCTACAGAAATTAATAATTGGCGCTCTCTTTGTTCTAGTGCATCTGCTAATTTTTGTTCATCTATTTCATATAAATAAGCAATGAAGCTTTTTAATAAGCGTCCTTTTGCTAAAGCTACAGTAAGCATAAATTTCTCTCCTTTATTTTCTTTAAAGTATAAATCCTAGTCCAAAACCTTCTAATTCACCTTTATAAAATCCACCAGTTAACTGTTGTGATTTATTATTTTTTAGATGACAACGCATGAATGCACCTTTGTAATAAGATCGTGGTGGTTGTGGTGTGATGTCTAAGTGTATATTAGTGATATCATTCGATTTAAACCATTGTTCCCAACGACGTAGTGCTTGAATTGTTTTGTGGTCGTATGGAAAAAGTTGGCTTAACAAGTTTAATTGTTCAGTTGTTTTAGTCGTTAATAATTGAACAACAGGGTGTGCTGAACCTAGTTGTGTTGTTAATTCGGATATATTGCGTTCTTGAATTAAATTTAAGATATCTTGAGTTTGTTCATTTGCCGATAATAATAAATCTATAAGTTGATAGTGACCTAAAATAACAAAATCTATATCATCGTTTAACGTTGTTTGTATAAATTTGTAAAATGTTAAAAAATCATCTTGCATATCGCTAACAGTAGGGTTGTAGTGTTCGATTCCTAGTTGTGTGTATACCTCATTATCACGCACGATTGGTCCTGTATAAGCTACCCTTTGATATTGTGGTGGATAGTTACTGTAATAACGTAATAATTGATCGGTAAAATCATTGCGCAACGCGTAAATATGATGATCATGTTGCCAAAAACTACGTTCAGTCATTTGTTGTAAATCGTCCTTTGTCAACGATTGCCACGACAATGACTCTATAAAGCTAAAATCTACTAAATTAAAGTCATTATCTTGAAAATGCTTTAAAAATGACAATTCATATTCTTTGTTTTTTATCAATGCAGTTGTATTCATATTATGACCACCTTTTTACTTTTACTCTCTACCGAACTAAAGTGTAATGATAAAATATACTGTAACATAGTTGATTTTTTAATTCAATAAATATTCTGAAAATAATAAAATTTCAAAAGCCTAATTTATTGAGAATGTAGATTATAGTATTGAAATACCCCAGTTTTAGAATGTGAAAACGGGGGTAGTGTGGTTGTTAAACTATAAAAAATAGCCATGTAAACAAAATGATGTCGAGTTAATATAACGTCAATTGTTACATAGCTATTGAGTATTTGAGATATTCAATGTAATTACAGCAAATATTAATCGCTACAACGAGAATACTGTGTTAAGAAAGAATTATCTAGTTGAAACGATGGTGATTTAACGTATAAATGTAAAATAGGGCGTGCTAGATTTATCTTAAGTTGGCACCATAATTTAAATACTGTTTCTTTTCATCTTCAGGCACCATATTTCCACCGGTAGACCATACAATATGTGTTGCTTGATCTGTAGGTATGCCTTGTGTTTTAGCTTGTTTAATCGTCGCTCTGATTCCATCGAACCCAGAAGCGGCTGAAGGCTCAATAAATATATCCTCTGTTTGATGTAACATTGAAATATAACGATACATTTGTTGGTCATCAACAGTAAATACTCCAAAGAGTAAGTGATTCATTATTTGACCTACTAGACGGGATGGCCTAGATACTGCTAAACCATCTGCAGCTGTGCGACCATCTAAGCCAATATCTGTTACGGCAATTTGATCATGGAGTTGTGTCATCATGCCAAGTAACATACAAGGTGCATGTGTAGGTTCGGCAAATACACAATGAACATGTGGTCCTAGTATTTGTTTAAGTCCAAAGGTAACGCCTCCAGGACCGCCACCGACACCACAAGGTAAATAAACAAATAATGGATGATCGGCATCGACAACTATGCGGTTATCTTGTAGTTGTTGTTTTAAACGTAATGCAGCAACGGTATATCCTAAAAATAAATCAGCAGAACCTTCATCATCTACGAAATGACATGTTGGGTCACTTGCAGCTAATTTTCGGCCTTCAGCAACCGCAAATTGATAATCTGATTGATGTTCAATGACATTAACACCGTATCGACGAAGAAGCTCTTTTTTCCACTGACGGGCATCGCTAGACATATGAACATCAACGGAAAACCCTAACTTAGCACTCATTATGCCAATACTTAATCCCAAATTGCCCGTTGATCCGACAGCAATCTTATATTGCTTAAATAGTTGACGATAGGTATCTGTTGCTAAAATTTTATAGTCATCATTATAAGTTAAGTCACCAGCTGTTTGGGCTACGGATTCGGCAAATTTTAATACTTCATAAATACCGCCACGCGCTTTAATTGAACCAGATATAGATAATTCGTGATCGCATTTTAACCAAAGGTTGGCATATGTGTTGTCACCAAATTGATGGGACAACTGTTCTTGCATTGCTGGAATTCGCTTTAATGGGGATTCTATTATGCCGTTTAATGGTTCTGTCTCGGGAAAGACGTGACGAATATAACTCGCAAAACGCTCTAATCTTGCTGCCGCATCTTCTATATCTTCGATTGTAAAAGGTAACTCATTATTTGAATCATAATTTGGATTATGCCAAAAGGTTGGCGTATAGGTTTGCAATGTTGAAATTAAAGGATTTGATTGTTGTAATTGTTCGATATTAAGCATATACATCCTCCTAGTAAGGGTTGTCTTGTAACATCATTATCATCATTATATCAAAATTATAAGCTGCGTTTGTAATGGTAAATGGGGGAGCGCCTGTGAAAAGTAATGCTACATAGTAAAAGTTATTCTAAAATATCGGTCCTTTGAGATATGTATTTGATATTGGAATATAAACCATAATAAAAAATAACCAGTAAATGTGTGTAAAGACATTTACTGGTTAGATAATTTGGATGAATTCATTTGTCTGAGTAATATTTTTTAAGCTGATACCTCAGACTTATTATATTTACAAAATTTAATATTGTTGAATAGCTTTTTAAAGGGGTGTCTAGGAGCTGGTCGTGCTAGTCATCATGCAATTATAGGATTATAACAAGCAAACACTGTAGTTAAAGTGAGTGACTGTTATAGTTTAGTTAGCATAATGAATTTGACTTAACAATAGTTACAACTATGCTAATGATTTGAATTATTTTTTGAAAGAATTTCTTAATTTAGAAAACCAGCCACTTTTGGATGATACAGTCAGACCGCTTGGCTTTGATGCTTGTGCCTTGAGTTCTGAACCAAATTCCATTGCTTCTTTCATTAAATAAGCTTGTGAATTTAATGGTGATAAATTGTTTTGTATATAATGGTAATGACCTTCATTATCTTGGAAGCGTCCTTTTTGATTATCAGACAATTGTAAGTTCATATAGTTCAATAATCTTTGACCGATCACTTTGTCTTCTATAGGGAACAAGATTTCGACTCTTTTAATCATGTTTCTAGTCATCGCATCTGCAGAGGATAGATAAATCTTTTCGTCCCCATTATTATGGAAATAATATATTCTAGAATGTTCTAAAAAGCGACCAACAATACTGACAACTTCAATATTGTCACTGATTCCAGGTATACCTGGTTTAAGGCAACAAATACCACGTATAATTAATTGGACTTTAACACCTGCACAAGATGCTTCGAATAATTTTAAAATGATATCTTTGTCTGTTAGAGAATTCATCTTCATTATAATCTTGCCATTCCCATGTTCTCGATGTGCTCGAATCTCACAGTCAATTCGATCAATAAAGACATCTCTGATATCAAACGGTGCAACGATAATTTTATTATAATCTGGTTTAACCGAATAACCGCTAAGATAATTAAAGAATTTTAAAGCGTCGTCCGCAATTTCTTTGTCAGTAGTAATAATCCCCATATCAGTATAGATTTTTGCCGTTTTATCATTGTAGTTCCCAGTACCTAGATGTACGAAAGAAGTAAGCTTATTATTTACACGTTTAACGACTAAGGCTATTTTGCTATGTGTCTTTAAATTAGTCATACCGTAAATAACATGACAACCGGCATCTTCTAACATTCTCGCCCAATGGACATTGTTTTCTTCATCGAAGCGGGCTTTCAATTCAACCAATACAGTCACTTGTTTCCCTTTTTCAGCAGCTTCTTTAAGGCTATTTATAATTGGCGAGTCTTTACTAACTCTGTATAATGTCTGCTTAATAGCAATGGTATTGGGATCTTCAGCAGCATCACGTATAAAATCAACAATGGGTTCAAAGGATTCATACGGATGATGGAAAAAGATATCTCGTTCTAGAGATAAATCAAATAGATTATGTGTGCCTAATGAACTTGGCAATTGTGGTATATACTTTCTATAGGTCAGATGGCTTAATTTATTTGATAGGTGATCAACTAAACCAAAAATCATAGTTAAATCTAGAGGTCCGTCTACAAAGTAAACTTCTTCATCTTTCACATCTAATTGATTCATAATCCAAACAATATCTTCGTAAGCAGCATGGCGTCCATCAACTTCTAAACGTACAGCACTACCACTCTTACGTTCCTTTAAGAAACGTTCAATTTCAATTAATAAGTCTTCAGCACCTTCTTCATGAATTGATAAATCGGCATTACGTGTAATTCTAAAGGTAAATGTATTGAGTACCTCATATCCAGTGAATAATTCATTGATAAAGAAGGTGATAATATCTTCAACCATGATAATATACTGCGTATTACCTTCGTTTAAATATACAAAACGAGGTATCAATGATGGAATTTGTACAATAGCAGAATTGATTGCATCATCGGTATCGATATCGACAAAAATATTTAAACTTTTATTATTGAGTTTTGGGAATGGATGATATGCATCAATTCCTAATGGAGTTAGGGTAGGTAATATATTTGATTTGAATTCGGTTGCCAATTGTTCTAATAGCGCATCATCAAGCGCTTCTGGTGTGACAATTTCGACTTGATATTGACGCAACTCGTTCACAAGTTCGTTATAGCGTTGATATTGTAAGTCGACATAGCGCTTATTTTTCAACTTAATTTCATTGAGTTGCTGTCTGGGTGTTAACTGTGCTTTATTTTCAGGTTTATCGTATCCTAGCTTAACTTGGTCTTGTAGGCCGGCAACACGAACCATAAAAAATTCATCTAAATTAGAACTAAATATTGATATAAAGTTCAGTTGTTCAAGTAGGGGATTATTTTTATCTTGTGCTTCTTGTAATACACGATAATTAAAATCTAACCAACTGAGTTCCCTGTTATTATAATATTGTGGTAAATTTAAATCTTTTTCTCCCAAATTTCTTTGCATAATGACTATTACACCTCGTTATAAACTAAAATCATGTTTTGATAAACATAATTTATCATATGAATTTTAAGATTTTGTAAAGATAATTGAAAGGTCTGACTTTAATATTTTCTCGATATGTTTCTTTTGTCGTTGTGCTTGATATTCTTCTGAAATTGGCTCACCAGAATAATAGATGTAGAGCGTATATTGCCCATCTTCTTCTGTTAAGTTGACCTTATCTACAGAGCTTGTATGAGAAATATTTAAAGCATTGACAAATTTAATGATTCCCCCTAAATATTGGATGTTGTCAAAGGCTTTACCGTGTAACCATTTTGTTTCGTTGCTAAAATATTTCAGCAATGATTTATTTTTAAAACTAGCAAGTAAAGCGAGTTTGACGCGTTCTTCGTGTGAAAATCCATCAATCATAGAGTTAGCGATAATGTAATACGTATGTGGTGAACTAGAATCAGAATCGATAAAGCTACCTAAGTAGTACAGAAACGCACCCTCAGCGAATAGTCTTTGTTCTGCTTTTGTGACATCAATCGCTTTGAAATCAATCAATTGTGATAGTAAAGAATGAGCAAGTTTGACGCGTTGTTCAGCACTTTCCTCTTCAATGCCATACTCATTTGCTAAATGATATAAGGCATCTTTGCGGATATTGTCCTTTCTAAATTCCTTTGGATAACGTTCGCTAATTAATTTCATAACGTATCCCTCACGTAAACCTTTTCTTGAAAAGGTGAATTGAGTAGCATTTATTTTATTAAATAATGTTCTAAACACCGAAACAGCTGGTAGGATGATGTCGACACGATCTCTACTTAACCCATCAATGTCCTTTAATTCATCTCTAGAACTTTTCTTGATAATGGAATATACTTCATCGATATTTTCTTCAGACATCTTGTAGTTGTGGACTCCACCAATTGGATAAGAATGTTCTGACTGGTGGATACGTGCTACGTTTCGTGCAGAACCACCAATGCCTACGAGCGAAACGTGTTGCTTCTTCAACCATGGTAGTTGATCAAATTGTTTAGCGATATATTTTTCCATTGCTTTAATAGCGTTTTTATCATTATGGTTCTTACCTTCGAAGAACTTTTTCTTTAAGGTAACGACACCGAAAGGGAAACTGTGAGCTTCTATTAAACTCTTATTTTTAAATAAGGTTACTTCGGTAGAACCGCCACCAATATCTATGGATATACCATCTTGAATGTCGGTTGTATGTGTAATTGCATAAAAACCATAAAACGCTTCTTCAGTTTCTGGAATAATAGTCATTTCAACATCTAAATGTTTTTTTATAAAAGCGATAATCTCTTCGCTATTTTTCGATTGTCTTATCGCAGCTGTTGCAACTGGATGTAATTCATTTACTTTGAACTTTTTAGCAACTTTCTTAAAGCTACTTAAGGTCTTTGTTAGCACATTAATGCCTTCATCGTTCATCGTTAAATCATCTGTTAAATATTGGCTTAATCGCGCGGGTGTTTTAATATTTAATAATTCATTTAACCCAGTCTTAGTATCAAATTCAAAGATAACGAGTCTGATTGTATTAGAGCCAATATCTATTAAACCTATTCGTTCCATATTTGCCTCCTAGTAAAGTAGGTGATCATAGTATCTACACTATATTTACCCAAATTGTTAATTATATATTACATGATTTAAAAAGATTTGTGTGCAATATAATTCGATTTGTTCAAGGGGAAGTATGGGGTATCTTGCTTAATTATCCTATAAAGTAAGAAAATGAGAGACAAGGTTGTTTTGGTTTATTACGAACAATTGCCTCTCATATATTAAGATGTTAGACCTAATATAAATGGTTATTTAATTTTTAGAGGACCTCCTGGACCTAAAGGCCAACCAAGTAAATACCATACAATCATAAATAGTGGCCAAACGATACTTAAGATAATGGTGTATGGCATCAGACTAGATAATAAAGATCCGAGTTTCATATCTTTATCATATTTTTGAGCATACGATAATAATAATGGCAAGTAAGGCATCATTGGCGTGATCGGGTTACTAATAGAATCACCGATACGATATAACATTTGTGTGAATGCAGGATGGAATCCTACAAGCATTAACATAGGGACAAATATCGGTGCAAGAATGCCCCATTTTGCTGAAGCACTTCCAATAAGTAAATTAATCAATGCACTCAATAAAATAATGCCTAGAATAAGCACTATACCATTCTGACCTTGTAAAATAGCAGCCCCTTTAACTGCAACAATGACACCCAAATTACTCCATTCTAAAAAGGCTAATAATTGGGCAGCAAAGAATACGATGACGATAAATGATCCCATTGATGCCATGGAATCAGCTAGCATTTTACCTAAATCCTTTGTACTATTAAACACTTTCATCATTACACCATAGACTAAACCTGGTACTAAAAAGAGGATAAGGATGAGTAAACCAACACCATTAATAATTGGTGCATCATTGAGCAAACTTCCCGTTTTCGCATTTCGTAAAAAGCTATGCTCAGGTATAGCGCATAATATGATAACCAGTATAACAATGAAGAAACTTATATTAGCCCAAAACACTGCGCGATTTTCTTCCTTGGTTAAGCTGTCATTGTTATCATCAGCATTGATGTCGGCATTAGTATCATCATAAGTGCCGAGTCTAGGAATTACAAAGCGCATGGTAACCCAATAAACTGCAGGTAATAACACGATGACGCTTGCCGCGATAAAATACCAGTTCATCGCTACATTGACAGGCACATCTTTCGCGACGATTTGGGTAGCTGGCTTTGTAAAAGCATAAAGTAACGCGTCAGACATACCAATCATAAAGTTAGCTGAAAAACCACCGATAGCTGAGGCATATGCCATTGCTAATCCAGCA
Organism: Staphylococcus sp. 231237_7MaSpsaltlick; assembly: GCF_043107035.1. NCBI lineage: Bacteria > Bacillati > Bacillota > Bacilli > Caryophanales > Staphylococcaceae > Staphylococcus > Staphylococcus sp. 231237_7MaSpsaltlick. The sequence goes on along the minus strand of NZ_JBICNX010000008.1, from coordinate 236,655 downwards.
ATAGGATGATAACCCAATTTGATAAATACCATTGCTGTTAGAGGGGGTAAGACAATAGGTGCAGCATCTCCAGCAGCATTACCTAAGATTCCAATTATGATGATGACCGGTACAATAAACTTTTTAGGTGCTTTATGTACAACTTGAACCATTAATTTATCAAAATATCCAGTCTTTTCAGCAACACCAATACCTAACATAACGGCTAAGACGAGACCTAAAGCTGGGAATTCTGAAAAGTTCTTAATTGAATCATTGAGAATCATCATAAGTCCGTCTTTACTTAATATGCTTTTAATAGCGATCGTATCACCTGTACCAGGATGTTTGACTGTGACATGAAATAATGACACAATCCAGGTCAATACGGCCAAACCCACACACATAAGAAAGAACAAAATACTAGGATCAGGTAGCTTGTTCCCAATCAGTTCAACAATATTTAAAAACCTATCAATAGGTGACACTTTCCTTTTTGAGTTTGAAGACATAATATCTACCTCCCAAATAAGTTAACGAAAGTATAACAAAATTTCTATGTAAATAGAATGAAAATTCTAAATTTTTGTATATTTGAAAAAAACCGAGTGTTTTTGAGAAGGACTTTAAATGCTGCATATGTTGTTGCGTTTTAAAATAAGCTATTTCGGTAATAGTTAATATAAAAGGGGAAGAAGGAATAAATATTTGAAGAGGAGTAGTGATATGCTATGGGAAGACTAGATAATAAGGTTGCGGTGTTAACTGGTACAAGTACAGGTATTGGCAGAGCAACTGCTCAAGTTATGGCAGCAGAAGGAGCACATGTTCTAGCAGTAGACGTAACAGACAAGGTACACGACGTTGTAAATGAAATAAATAATAAAGGATATAAAGCGTCAGGATATATTGTTGATGTTTCCGATGCAAATGCCGTAGAACAATTTGCGGAATCGGTTAAATCATCATTTGGAACTATTGATATTCTCTTTAATAATGCTGGTATAGATAATGCAGCAGGTCGAATTCATGAATATCCAATAGAAGTGTTTGATAGTATCATCAATGTAGATTTAAAAGGAACCTTTTTAATGACAAAATTCACATTACCATTAATGATGGATAAGGGTGGATCTATTATTAATACTGCCTCATTTTCAGGACAGGCAGCAGACTTAAAGCGTTCAGGATACAACGCAGCAAAAGGTGGGGTGATTAACTTCACACGTTCAACTGCGATAGAATATGGTCGTGAGAATATTAGAGCGAATGCTATCGCACCAGGTACGATTGAAACACCATTAGTTGATAAATTGACTGGTACAAAAGAAGATGAAGCGGGCCAAGCATTTAGAGAAAATCAAAAATGGGTAACGCCTTTAGGTCGATTGGGTAAACCAGAAGAGATTGGTAAATTAGTTACTTTCTTAGCTTCTGATGACAGCTCATTTATAACTGGTGAAACCATCACAATTGATGGTGGTGTAATGGCGTATACTTGGCCAGGTGAAATGTTGAGTGATGATGATTGGAAACGCACTACTAAATAACGCCATGATCAAACAAAAATAATAAACACTTATCATTGAAGCAGCGAAATGAATTTTAATGAACGCGCAAAATCTTTAATGAGCATAAAAAACGTCAATTTCTATTTAAGTCCCTCACATTGGGGGATTGTTCGAATAGAAATTGACGTTTAATATTTATATAGAAGATAGCATCTTTCGTTATTCTATAATTTGCTTAAAGTGTTCAAAGACAAAGATAGCCAATGGATGCACTTCTATTCTATTCAAGTATGTCATATAATCGCTTAAATAGAGTGAATTATTAAATATTTTACCAGATAATACTTTCTACAACATCATCATTTAATGATTTGACGATTTCAGTCACTAAAGCAACTGAATTTTTATAATCATCGGTATGCAGTACTGAAACATTTGAATGCATATAACGTAACGCGACACCTATTGACACAGTTGGCGTACCTTCATTTGCAACATGAATACTACCAGCATCAGTCCCACCGCCAGCAGTCGTATCTAATTGAATTGAGATGTTGTGCTTTTTAGCAACTTCCTTAATATGTTTTGTGAAGCCGACGTGTCCAATGTTTGTAGCGTCCATGATTATAACGACTGGGCCATTACCGATAGCTGTATCACTAACTTGACCAGACATTCCTGGTGTGTCGTATGCAACAGCTACATCGACTGCAATTGCTAAATCTGGTTTAATTTTATTCGCTGCAACTTTAGCACCTCTTAATCCAACCTCTTCTTGAACATTCGCACCGGCAACTAAATTAATATTGATGTCGTCTTCTTTTAAGTTGTTTAGCACGTCTACCGCAAGTGCACAACCATAACGATTGTCAAATGCTTTAGCAGTTAAATATTTATTGTTTGCTAGGGTTTCAAATTCACTATAGGGTGTAATCATATTGCCTAAATCAATACCATATTGTTCGGCTTCTTTTTTACTTTTAACACCGATATCGATAAACATGTCTTTAATTTCGACGTTTTTCTTACGCTCTTCAGGAGTTAAGACATGTGGTGGTTTACATCCGATAATACCTCGAATTTTTTTACCGCTATCTGTTGTTACCGTGACTTTTTGAGATAACATCACTTGATTCCACCAACCACCGATTGGTGTAAACTTCAAGAATCCGTCTTTATCAATTTTAGTTACAATAAAGCCTATTTCATCTAAGTGACCAGCGACCATTAATGTTTTGTGACCATCTGTTGCTGTCTTTTTACCGAAAATGCCACCAAGATTATCTTCAACGATTTCATCACTAACAGGTGTTAAATATGCTTTCATTGTTGATTTTACTTCCATCTCGTGCCCTGCAATACCGTCTATATCAGTGAGTGTTTTTAGTAGATTAACTGAATTGTCCATTTTAATTCCTCCCATTTATAAGAATATATATAGTTTACCACGAAATGAAGTGGCTTATCATGCGAACAAGCTGTGTGATAATCGTATATATTAATTCCTAGTAAAACGCTAAGACAAATTTGATGCAATCAACACTATTTCATGTTTCAATTGAATTAATAATTGAAGAGAGGGGTTTATCATATGTCAGAAATCAAACATTTAACCATTGGAGAACAGCGAGCACCTATCACAGTTGAATCATTTATTAACTTTGCTTGTCCATATTGTAAAAATTACTTTAAAGCTGCTGATAAGACTTTACAAGATTTAATCGCTAATGGAAAGGTGAAGCATGTCATAAAGCACTTTGATAAAACGAAACAAGGTTTATTGAAGGGGACTGTAGCGAACATCTATTTAGACTATGAACAGCCACAAGAAACATTGAACTTTATACATCAATTATATGATACACAGCAAACATGGAAACAAAGCTTTGCCATAATAGAGAAAAAGATGGAAGAAGAATTTAAATTAACACCACAACAAACAGCAGATGAACGCTCATTGGCAATCACAAAAGAAACCTTTGAACGTGGAATCGGAGGAATTCCAACAGTATTCATTAATGGTGTGAAATTTGAATTTAACCCTTTAGAAGATAGTGAAGCGGAAATAGCAACTAAATTAACCGAGCAATTAGCAATAAATGAATAGAGAATAAATAACTGAACATGTCAGGATAAATAACTCTGTTACACTGACATGTTCAGTTCTATTTATGACAAGTCTGTTTAATGGCTATCAATGAGCTTCAATTTATAATCATTGATAGATTGTAGCTGTCCGTCTTTTTGTTTAATAATAATATGTTCTTTAGAAATTTGTGTTGGTGATGCGACGCCGACAGCAGCTGCAATATTGAATAAACCTTCGTGGAGACTCGTGACGAAATTAGTTACACGGTACTTCTTCTCATCGATGATTAACCCTTTTTCACGCTTAGGATCAGTTGTAGCAACACCTACAGGACATGTATTCATATGACATTGTTGGCTCATGATGCATCCCACACTGATCATCATCCCCCTTGCAATATTGATTAAGTCTGCACCTAACCCAAGTGCAATGGCTATTTTATCTGGGGTGATTAACTTACCAGAAGCAAATATTTTCACTTTATCTCGAATGCCGTGTTGTTCTAACTTTGCAGATAAAATGGGTAACGCAGTAAATAATGGTAACCCAACACGATCTTCAAGTTCTTGGAACGTAGCACCAGTACCACCTTCACCACCATCTACAGTAATAAAGTCAGGGTATTGATTTGTTTCAATCATAGTTGTTACAAGACTTTCAATTTCAGCAACACTACTGATTACAATTTTAAAGCCGACCGGTTTTTGTCCGTATTGTTGTAACTCAGTAACCCAATTAAGTAGTGCGTGTGGATTATCAATGTCTGTAAATCTATTGGGTGAGTTGATGGTCTTCCAAGGTTCAACTTTCCTAATTTCAGCAATTTCTTCAGTAACCTTATTACCTTGCATGTGACCGCCACGCGTTTTCGCACCTTGTGCTAGCTTAATTTCAAAGGCTTTGATTGCATCTTGCTGTGCTAAATTACGAAAGGCACTTAAATCAAAATGCCCATCTTTATCACGAACGCCGAACAGTCCTGGTCCAATTTGGAATATAATATCTACGTTACCAGCCAGGTGATACTTAGATAGACCACCTTCTCCAGTATTCATCCAAGTGCCGGCTTGTCCAAGTCCTTTCGATAGTGCAGTGATTGCATGACTACCTAAAGCACCATAACTCATTCCTGATTGACCTACAAGACGCTTAATCTTAAACGGATAGGCTAAGTTTGGTCCTAGTACGACTTGGTCTGAGTCTGATAAATAATAAGGATCAATTTCAGTTTTATGTCTGTGTTCATCTCTATCGAATAAACGCTCGTTATCAATTTGGTAAATAAAGGTTGAAATCATAGGTGATTGATCGATACGTAGTTCAGTTGTTTGGAGAGGAAACATTGTATTTTGAATATAGAACCCGTCTTCGTAATCTTCTTGTGTACCAAAGCTAGACATTCTAGAATTATATTTTCCAGCTAATACGATATGAGTGAAATCATTTCGAGAAAATGGTTTACCTTTTGTATCTGGTAAAAATAAATACTGCCTCATTTCTGGGCCGATTTTTTCAAAGAAGTAGCGTACCCGTGCTAATAATGGATAATTACGCAATACACTATGTTGCTTTTGGCGTTTGTCTTTAAATAGCAATAATCCCCCAATAATTAATATGCTAATTAAAAATAATACTAAAATAATATTTACTATGAACTGAAGTATTGTCAGTAAAGTCATAATAATCCCCCATTTATCTATATACTACATCGAAAAGTAAGTTTTGCAACAATAGTAGAAATAACAATAAAAATAAATATTATTAAAAATGAAGTTAGAATTAAATGCTTTTGGATTAAATAAAAACCTTAGTGAATGTAAATGATTATGGTATATTAAAAATAAACAATAAGGACGGTGACTTATGATTAAATCATCTAGTACAAACAACATGAAAAATCAGCCATACTTACCCTGGGATAAACCTACAATGGCAAGGAAGGATTTTATAATTATCCCACTCTATATATTAGTAAGTTATATCATGCCCTTAATCGTTTTTGCATTTAGCTATATTCTATTACTTGCCTTAAATCTAAAAAATGAAACTATACTAGAGGCACATATAACCCAAATATTTGGAAGTATTTTAGGTTCAGTTATTATTCTCATTGTCTTTATGGCACTCTATCCAAAGGTGTCATTTATTAAATTAACGTTTGATAAATTAAGTAAAGTGCCTCGATACATATTATTAATCATTGCAACGTATATTGTTATTATAATCGCAACACCAGTTTATGATTGGCTGATTCACTTCTTACCAAAGTCACTACAATTTAGTGTGACGCAAAATCAACAGAGTCTTGAGCAATTATTTGAAAGTCATTGGATGTTGCCATTCGTATTTATAGATATTGTGATTTTGACACCAATTATAGAAGAATTAATCTTTCGTCATATTTTAATTCATGAGCTTGGTAAAAAAATCTCGTACGGCTTTGCAACAGTCATATCTGTCATAGCATTTTCGAGTATTCATGTATTAAATGCAACTTCACCCTTCGAAATTGGCGGTTATTTCATTATTGCGATTGGTCTAACACTCGTATATTTGAAAAGTGATAAAAATTTAGCAGTTTCAATCACACTACATGCTTTAATTAATTTTGTATCATTTATCACTATTGTATGTACGTCATAACATCATTTAATAGAATTGCTTACACTATGTTTAATCCTTCATATCATTTTAGTTAGGAAGAAATGATAAATATCAAAGTTGTGTTACATTAAAATGGGTATGATATAACCAGTGAGACAAATGAATTGAGGTAGGTTAAAAAGATGCTAGAGATAAAGGATGTATCTTATACAGTAGACAATAGAACAATTTTAAGTGACATTAATTTAACTATCAATAAAGGTGATACTATAGCAATAATTGGACCTTCAGGGAGTGGGAAGAGCACACTATTTCGCTTGATCAGTAATTTGATAAGTCCAACACAAGGTGCACTATATTATCAACAGCAGAATTATGAGCAGATAAACCCGGAATCATTGCGTATGGATGTAAGTTATTTACTACAACAAAGTGATTTGTTTGAAACGACGATAGCAGATAATTTAGCATTTTCGGCACAAGTGAGAGATGAACATTTTGACAAAAAGAGGGCGAAGCAGTTATTAAAAGCTGTTGGCTTAGATCATTATAAATTGGATGCTAAAGTTCAACGTTTATCTGGTGGGGAACGTCAGAGAATTACTATTGCCAGACAGTTGATGTATTTACCTAAAGTTTTATTATTAGATGAAGCAACGAGTGCATTAGATACTCAAAATCGTAATAGAGTTGAAGAACTTATTTTTAGTTTAGCGAAGCAGGGTGTGGCTATACTGTGGATTACACATAGTAAAGACCAAAGTTTACGTCGTTTTAACAAGCGATTGCATTTGGTAGATGGACATATAGAGAAAGAGGAAGTGTTAAGATGAGTACGACAGCATTAGCCCTTACTGGCTTGTTATTGCTATTTCCTATCATAGTGTCTTATAAAGAAAAATTACATATCATCAAAGATTTATTAGTGTCGACAATTCGTGCAGTTATACAATTAGTAATCTTAGGGTATTTATTACATTTTATCTTTAATATTAATCAAAAATGGGTGCTAATTATCTTTGTGCTTATCATCATTGTTAATGCAGCATGGAATACGATTGGCAGAGCTTCCGTTGTGATGCATCATGTATTTCTAATTTCATTAATTTCAATATTTATCGGTGTAGCATTGCCTTTAGTAGGTGTTGTACTGACGGGTGCGATTGAATTTAAACCCAATGAAGTTATTCCAGTATCAGGTATGTTAGCGAGTAATAGTTTAATCGCTATTAACTTAGCTTATCAGAATTTAGATAGAGAATTTGTAAAAGAGATGAGTCAAATTGAATCTAAATTAACTTTAGGTGCAAATCCAAAATTAGCATCGAAAGATACGATTAGACAAAGTATTAAGACGGCAATTGTGCCAACAATAGATTCTGTAAAAACATATGGTATTGTATCCATACCAGGAATGATGACAGGTTTAATCATTGGTGGCGTAGCCCCTTTAGATGCAGTTAAATTCCAATTAATGGTTGTATTTATTCATACAACTGCAACTATTATGTCCGCTTTATTAGCGACATATTTGAGTTATAAGCAATTCTTTAATCAGCGTGATCAACTTATAGCGAGAGAGATGGTACAACGATAAGCCACTTTCTTGTTTAAAATATGACAATGTACAGAAGTTAAGTATCGATTGATATAGACAGTAAATGAATGTCTTTGGTCATACTTAACTTCTGTTTTTATGATGTATTTTTTATAAAGGACTTCAATAAAATTCATGCTAAGAATCAAAAGGCAGTTTAACCAAGGGAAAGTTTAGGTTTAATACTATAAATTTACGAATTAAATCACGATAATTAAAACGATATGATTAAAAGTTATTTAAACACATTAAGTCATCGTTTATAATAGAGAAGTTATGAAATTTTATAATAAATCGAACGGAAAGGAGTGGGATTGATGTCTTCAATGCGAGTAGTGACCTTCATTTTGAGTATTTTCATAGTAGGAATGGTTGAAATGATGGTTGCAGGTATTATGAATTTGATGAGTCATGATTTAAATGTATCAGAAGCAATTATAGGTCAATTAGTAACCTTATATGCAATAACATTTGCAATTGCTGGTCCTATTCTAGTAAAGCTAACCAATCGATTTTCACCTAAACCAGTATTGTTATGGACATTGCTAGCATTTATTGTTGGGAACTTAATGATAGCGATGGCACCGAATTTTACAATACTTGTAGTTGGGAGAATCATTTCTTCGGCAGCAGCTGCATTAATCGTTGTCAAAATATTGGCCCTAACTGCGCTACTGACGGCACCACAAAATCGTGGGAAAATGATTGGTATTGTATATTCTGGATTTAGTGGCGCTAATGTCTTTGGGGTACCTATAGGGACAATTATTGGTGATCTTGTTGGTTGGCGCTATACATTTATTTTTATCGTTATTGTTAGTGTGCTTGTCGGCATATTGATGTATATATATATTCCAAATTCAAACATCGAACCTTCACCGAATAACGATAACAAACAACAGACTAAGCAAGCTACAACAGGTCGAATTCTGCGACCTATTGAAGTAGCTAAATATTTAGCTATTACCTTCTTGTTATTAGTTGCTAATTCAGTGACGTTTATTTATATTAATCCATTGATGCTATCTGGAGGACATGATTTGTCATTTGTTTCAATTGCATTATTAATAAACGGTGTAGCAGGTATGATCGGAACATCAATGGGAGGTTTCTTATCTGATAAATTAACGAGTAAACGTTGGTTAACGATAGCAACTATATTGTTCATTGTAATGTTGCTGTCATTGAATTTCTTCTTAACAGGAACTGTGATGTTGTTAGCAATTATCTTTATTTGGAATATCATGCAGTGGAGTACAAATCCTGCAGTTCAGAGCGGGATTATTGAACATGTAGATGGTGACACAAGCCAGGTGATGAGCTGGAATATGTCTAGTTTAAATGCAGGTATTGCAATTGGCGGTGTTGTAGGCGGACTCGTTGTATCAAATCTAGATGTTCATGCAACTACTTATTTCTCTGCAACAATTGGTGTGATCGCCTTAATCACTATTATTAGTTTAAATCAACTTTCTAAATATAGAGTTAAACATGATTAATTAATAACTATTTTTTGAGTGCAAGATAGCTTAGGGAAAAATATTGCAGCTATTTATATTAATTATGCATCAATATAAAATTGTATAGTTAAGAAAAATATGTTTTTTATGTATTGAGAAGGTTAACACTTTAAGGTTTTAGAAGCATGTACAACTGAAGAAACTTATGAAAGAAAACAGTAGGATGAGACATTAATGTGTGTCCTTATAAGTTAGCACTGAAAAGTGAACAACTTATAAGGAACGATGCACACTGAAGTGTTTGTCATCCTACTTTTTTAATGTTTTTTATATGATATTTATTGTACTAATGAGAGATGTATTATTTTGAAGTACTAAGCGCAATATGTTGAGTGGACAAGTTAGCTCTTTTATTCGAAAAGTGTGCCACACCCAAAGCAAATAAAATATAAAGTAATGTACCAATGATATAACCCGTCTTTAAATCTGAGATAAGTAAATAACTTTGGTAAATTAAGACGATAATAGAGCTAACGGCAATTGTTACTAATAAAGGATAAGGAACCTTTAAAGGCGAATTACGATAGGCTTCGGGATATTTTTTAGGTAATTGAGTCACTGCTAATGCAGGAAATGCAAAGACAATTAATGAAATACCTGTTCCAAGTTGTGCTACTACATTTAACGACATGCCAGTAATGATTGGGATGACCCCTATTAGATAAAAAATAAATAATAGCCAATGAGGTGTGCCAAATCGTTGGTTAACTTGACCTAATGATTTAGGGAGATAACCATCTTTGATAGCAATCAATAAACTTTTTGTAACCCATGTAAATGTAGAATTTAGCGTTGTGGCGAGAGCGAACATCGCACCTCCTACCATAAAAAATATAAACGCAGGTGTCGGTAATACCTTATGCGCTACACTCGTAAGTGGTTGACCTGCAACTTCTGGTATCGGTAATACACCAACCGCAATAGAAGCTATAAAAGCATAAAGTAATCCAACAAATATTGTAGCCACAATAATCACAATAGGGATATCGCGTTTAGGATTTTTCATTTCACCACCAAGTTCTGCTACTACTTGTGCACCACCTGTAGCAAAGGATACTAGACCTACTGCAGTAAAGAATCCGGTAAAGCCATCAGGGAACATTGTAGGTGTGTTGAAGACCTTGAAGTTAACATGTGGGAATCCTAAAATAATAAAGCATGATAATGCAATAATCAATGTGATAACCATTAAATTACCAACTATAGAAGCGGATTTCACTCCGACAATATTGACGATGAACAATAATGTTATAAGTATAAATGAAACTGTTCTTATTGGGATGCCAGGTAACAAACCTTCTAAATATTGTGCGAAGGACAGTGCATAGAGCGACAAAGTGATTTGCACTAACATGAACAATAACAACCAAAAAATACCAACCTTTGGTGATAATAATCGACTTGTATATTGGTACATACCACCAGTAGTTGGTAAAGCAGAACCTAATATTGCAATAGGAAACATTGTCAGTAATGTGATAAGAGACGATAATATAAAGGCTGGTGTAATACCACTACCGGTCATTTGAATGCCAATACCTGTGAGAGACATGACCCCAGCTCCGATTATTTGTCCAATGGCAATGCCCATGACATCTGTGAAGCCTAATACTTTCTTCAAATTATTCGTTTGTTCCATTTAATCACCCCTATAAAATTTAAATATTCAAAAATGAATAAAAATAGAATAGCATAGATTATACATAATTCCTAGTATGTTTATCGGAAAACTTTGTTTGGATGTCGATTTTGATTAATTATAGATTAAATAGGGCAAATCATAGTAAGATATGAATATACTGAAATCATTAAATTGGGGGATTATAAATGGTTGAAAATAACAGTAAAGTTGATGCGTTTATAGAAAAATTAAATCAGTGGCAAGATGAATTTAAGATACTACGAAGATGGATTCAAGAAACTGAATTAGATGAAGATTATAAATGGATGCATCCATGCTATACCTTAAATAATAAAAATGTGGTGATTATTCAAGATTTCAAGCATTATTGTGCATTGCTTTTTGAAAAAGGTGCCATTATGGAAGATCCTTATCAGACTTTAATTCAACAGACTAAAAATGTTCAAGCTGCAAGACAGTTACGTTTTGAAAGTTTGGAAGAAATTAGCAAGAGAGAAGAGGAAATAAAGTGGTATCTTGCAGAAGCAATTCGAATTGAAAAGTCTGGTAAAAAAGTACCTATGAAATCAACTGAAGAGTATGAAATGCCTGAAGAATTAAGTAATAAATTTGAGGCAATGCCGGCACTCAAGGAAGCTTTTTATAAATTAACGCCTGGTAGACAAAGACAATATATGTATCATATTGGACAAGCAAAAAGAGCCGCTACAAGAGAACAACGTGTTGAAAAATACGTTGATCACATATTGAATGGTAAAGGTTTGAATGATAAATAGCTATGCTTTATAAAACGATTAGTTACAAGATTATAATGTTAGTTATTAAAAAATATAGTAATATCTAACAGTAAAATTATTTAAGAAAGTAGGTGTATGAATGCCTAGAACTTCAAAGAAAACGCAATTATTAGATGCTGCAGCAGCGATTGTTAATGAATACGGTAGTGAGTACCTCACTTTAGATGCCGTTGCAAAGCGTGCGGGCGTGAGCAAGGGAGGTTTACTATATCATTTTAAAAGTAAGACAGCTTTAATTGAAGGACTTGTGGATCACGCTGACAAAATATATCGGAATAATGTAGCTGAAAGGGTAGCTGCCGATATTCATGAACAAGGTAAATGGTTGCGTGCATTTGTAGAAGCTACTCGTGAACATCGCTCTGAAAATGCCGCAATTACATCAAGTATGTTAGCAGCAGAAGGAAATAATAGACATTTGTTATCGCCGTTACAAGAAACCTACAAGATATGGCAATCATACATTGAAAATGATGGTCTAGATAAGATTGATGCAACGATTATGAGATTGGCAGTCGATGGTTTATGGTTATCTGAAATTTTTGGTTTGGATGCCTTAGATGAGTCGATGCGTGAAGCAGTTTTAGAAAGACTAACAAATTATTCAAAATCGACAACAAATCGTACATTTGAACAATAAATTAAATTAATTATTCACATGATGTAAATAAGTGTGAATCGCTTCTATCTAAAGGGAATGACCGAGGTTTAAACTTCGCTCATTCCCTTAAATTTGATGGTTGTAGGGTTGTAACTAAACCGTCCAGTTGGTACACTAACCAATGTATCTTGCTTATAATAGTTAAATAAAGTGTATTTTTTAGGGAAGTTAGGGTATCTAAATAATTGTAGGATGAACAAAATAAAGTTTGAATGCGTCGTGTATAGCGTTTTCAAAGAAATGATTTATATGCTCATACAAATGAAGGGCTATTTGTGCTCATGTTTTTACTTATTTTAGAATTTGTATAACATCCACAAGTAGCCCTTTTATCTTTTTTACGATTGAAAATAAAACATACATAGCATTAGAAAGGAATGGCCATATGTTAAAGATTGAAAATTTAACTAAAATCTATGGTGGTGGGAAAAAAGCCGTAGATAATATTTCATTAGATATAGAGTCTGGGGAATTTATAGCATTTATTGGTACTAGTGGTAGTGGTAAGACGACCGCATTGCGAATGATTAATAGGATGATAGAGGCAACAGAAGGAACCATTTATATCGATGGCAAAAATGTACGTAAAATGAATCCGGTAGAATTACGTAGAGAAATTGGTTATGTCATTCAACAAATTGGTTTGATGCCACACATGACTATTAAAGAAAATATCGTTTTAGTGCCTAAATTGTTGAAATGGTCCCAAGAAAAGAAAGAAGCAAAAGCAAAAGAATTAATTAAATTAGTCGACTTACCAGAATCATATTTGGATCGTTATCCTTCGCAATTATCTGGCGGTCAACAACAACGTATTGGTGTAGTGAGAGCGTTGGCTGCTGAACAAGATATTATTCTTATGGATGAACCGTTTGGTGCTTTAGACCCAATTACACGAGATACATTGCAAGATTTGGTTAAAGAATTACAGCAAAAATTAGGTAAGACATTTATTTTTGTAACGCATGATATGGATGAGGCGATTAAATTAGCAGATAAAATTTGTATTATGTCAGAAGGACGTGTAGTGCAATTCGATACACCTGATAATATTTTGCGGTACCCAGCCAATGATTTCGTGCGTGACTTTATTGGTCAAAATAGATTGATCCAAGACCGACCAAATATGCGAACAGTAGAAGATGCAATGATTAAACCAGTTACAGTGCATGCAGATAGTTCATTAGATGAAGCGGTTAAAATCATGCGTGAACGACGTGTTGATACAATCTTTGTCACAGGAAAAAATGAAAAGTTACTTGGTTATTTAGATATTGAAGACATTAACCAAGGTTTAAGAGCGAAAAAAGAGCTAATTGATACTATGCAACGTGATATTTATCGTGTGCGCATAGATAGTAAATTACAAGATTCAGTGCGCACAATATTGAAACGAAATGTACGTAATGTACCTGTTGTAGACAAAGATGGTCAAACATTAATCGGTCTAGTAACAAGAGCTAATTTAGTTGATATCGTATACGATAGCATCTGGGGTGATGAAACAACTGAGAGCGAACAAGATGCCATCGTTGAGCCGGAAAATTTGGGAGCTGATAAATAATGAAAGCATTTCTTGAACAATATGGCGGTCAATTGATATCGAAGACGGTAGAACATTTCTACATATCAATCATTGCATTATTGATTGCAATTGTTGTAGCTGTTCCGATAGGGATATTATTATCAAAATTAAAACGTACTTCGAATATTGTATTGACGATTGCAGGTGTGTTGCAGACCATTCCAACATTGGCAGTGTTAGCTGTAATGATACCTATATTTGGTGTCGGTAAAATGCCAGCAATTGTCGCATTGTTTTTATATGTCTTGTTACCAATATTAAATAATACGGTTATTGGTGTTCAAAATATTGATAAAAATATTAAAGAAGCTGGAACGAGTATGGGGATGACACGATTCCAATTAATGAAAGATGTAGAGCTACCATTGGCATTACCATTAATATTAGGAGGCATCCGATTGTCTTCGGTTTACGTAATTAGCTGGGCCACACTAGCCAGTTATGTTGGTGCAGGTGGATTAGGCGATTTCGTCTTTAATGGATTGAATTTGTATGATCCGATGATGATTGTCAGTGCAGCGATTCTAGTAACGCTATTAGCCTTAGTCGTTGATTTTGTATTATCTAGAATTGAAAAGTGGGCTGTGCCAAAGGGATTAAAGGTTTCCAGATAACTGAAGGAGGACATTATGAGAAAGGTTAAGCAATTTACGATACTGCTTGTATTGTGTCTAACGGTGTTGACTGGCTGTAGCCTCCCTGGCTTAGGTGGTAAAAGTACGGATGATGATGTCAAAATCACAGCTGTAGCAACGAGTGAGTCTCAAATCATGTCACATATGTTGAGACTATTAATAGAACACGATACACATGGGAAAATAAAGCCAACATTAATTAATAATTTAGGATCCAGTACGATTCAACATAATGCATTAGTTAACGGAGATGCCAATATGTCTGGTGCACGCTATGACGGTACAGATTTAACAGGTGCATTAAAGGAAAAGCCAATCAAAGATCCTAAAAAAGCCATGCAAGTCACACAAGAAGGATTTCAAAAGAAATTTAATCAAACATTCTTTGATTCGTATGGTTTTGCTAATACGTATGCATTTATGGTGACGAAAGAAACTGCAGAAAAATATAATTTAAAAACGGTTTCTGATTTAGAACGTCATAGTAAGGCGTTACGATTAGGGGTCGATAGTTCATGGTTAAACCGTGAAGGTGATGGCTACAAAGGCTTTACCCAAGCTTATGGGTACAAATTTAATACGGTAAGACCAATGCAAATTGGCCTCGTATACGATGCATTGAAATCAAGAAATTTAGATGTAGCAGTGGGATATTCAACGGATGGACGTATTGCCGCATATGATTTAAAAGTATTAAAAGATGACAAACGGTTCTTCCCACCATATGATGCGAGTGCTGTAGCAACGAATAAATTATTGAATAAGCATCCTGAATTAAGACCAATTATAAAAAAATTACACAATAAAGTGTCGACGAAAGATATGCAAATTTTAAATTATCAAGCTGATGGCGAAGGTCAAGAACCTGCAGTTGTTGCTGAAAAATTCTTGAAAAAACATAATTATTTTGAAAAAGATGTGAAAGGTGGTCAAAAATAATGGAAGGCAATTTAATCCAACAATTAATTGAATATTATGCTGTGAACTTTGGCTACCTATGGGATTTATTCATCAAACATTTACTGATGTCGGTCTACGGGGTATTATTTGCTGCAATCGTTGGTATACCTTTAGGTATTATAATTGCAAGATATAGCAAATTATCTTGGATTATTATAACCATTGCAAATATTATTCAGACAGTACCAGTGATTGCTATGTTAGCTATATTAATGCTAATTATGGGCTTAGGGCCAAATACAGTTGTAGTGACAGTATTTTTCTATGCATTACTACCGATAATAAAAAATACATTTGACGGTATCAACGGTGTCGATGAAAATATTAAAGATGCTGGTAAGGGGATGGGTATGACACGTAATCAAGTATTACGCATGATTGAATTACCATTGTCATTATCGGTTATATTAGGTGGTTTGAGAATCGCATTAGTCGTAGCAATTGGAGTAGTGGCGGTCGGATCATTTATAGGTGCACCTACCTTAGGTGATATCGTTATTCGTGGTACGAATGCAACAGATGGAACAACTTTCATATTAGCTGGTGCAATTCCTATCGCTTTAATTGCTATTTTAATAGACGTTGGTTTAAGATTATTAGAAAAACGTCTCGATCCTTCTCAAAAGAGTATAAAAGAACAGAAACATCAACCTCAAGGGATTGACCGATAGAGAAAGGGCTGTTTAAATTTGGCAATACTTTCAATTCATTATAAATCAAAAACGATAGGCATGAGTCACCCATTCACGGTAATTTTACCTGAAGATGATAGTCACTTTAACTCAGCAACACCACCTAAGAAACTAAAAACATTACTGCTGTTACATGGTTTATCAAGTGATGAAACATCATATACACGTTATACAAGTATTGAACGATACGCTGAAGCGCAACAATTAGCTATTATTATGCCTAAAGCAGACCATAGTGGTTATAGTAATATGGCATTTGGACATAAATATTATGATTATATTTTAGAAGTATTTGATTATGCACATCAAATACTGCCTCTTTCAACACAGCGAGAGGATAACTTCATTGCAGGTCATTCGATGGGTGGTTATGGAACGATTAAATATGCATTGATGGAAGGGCATCGATTTAGTAAGGCCGCACCACTATCTTCTGTATTTAATCCACAACTATTACTTAATATTGATTGGCACGATTTTTCCGGCGAAGCAATTGCGGGAATTGATAAGGAAACAGAACAGACAGAACTTGATCCTTATTATTTAGTAGAACAAGTAGGCACAGAGCAGCGTGCAGTACCCGAGTTACTCATTATGTGTGGAACAGAAGATGAATTACTAAGTGACAATAAACAATTTATAAAATGTTTAGATGCGAACCATATTGACTATCATTTTGAAGAAGGACCGGGGAAACATGATTATGAATACTGGGATAAAGCTATTAAACGCGCAATTGATTGGTTTATGACACCATAGTGAAAATTCGACAACGTCATAAATCAAATTTAAAAATATGATTATACCAATACATTGATTCATACGATATTGCACTTTAATCACTATATTTTGTGAGAAGATAGAGTCGTTAAACTTTAATAATATGATTTAAAAAAACAGCCAATAAAATTCATTTATCGGCTGTTTTTTGTGAGTTTTTGTCGAGATTGCTCACTATAGTTATTCTTATAGTAAAACTGTGGCTAAGATAGGTGCAACAATTACGACAATTACCCCTACAATTACTAGAGAAATCGATGCCATTGAAGCTTCTGTTTCTCCAAATTCTTGAGCTGACGATACACCTAAAGAGTGACCGCTTGTTCCTAATGCTAAACCACGAGCAATAGGATTGGTAATATTGAATAGTTTAATTAATTTAGTTCCCAGTGCATATATAATCACACCATTTAAGATAACGGCTAAAGAAGTTAATTCCTTAATACCGCCAATGTCTGCTGAAACAGGTAGCGCAATAGCTGTTGTAGCGCCTTGAGGTAACATCGATGCGATAATATCATTAGAAAATTGGAACAATCCAGCTATAAGGTAAATACAGATAAGTGCAGCAGTTGTCCCTAAAGTGATACCACCTAAAATTTGAACCCAATATTTTTTCAAAACTTCTCTACGTTTATATAAAGGAATAGCAAAACAAATTGTTGCAGGCTCTAAGAAAAAGTTGATAATGTCTCCACCAATTTTATAATTTTCATAACTGATTCCAGTGATTTTTAGAAATGCAATACCTACAACCATTGATACAAATAACGGTGTGAATAGGAAAAAGCCGTTTGTCTTTTTAAAAAGCATTGTCGCTATGATAAAAGGAATAAGAGATAATAAAATACCGAAATAGGGTGTGTTAATACCTAAATGTTCAATCATATTTTTTCCTCCGCAAATTTATGTTTTTTAACTTTTCTAGGGATAAAGGATTTTGTAATTAACATTTGAGAGAAAAATCCAGTACATAATAATAATAAAAGTGTTGAGATTATAATTAATAAAATAATGAGTATTGGACTAGAACTTAATACACCGAGTGAGTTAATGACTGAGACTCCGGCTGGTACAAATAAGAACCCAATATTATTTGTTAATGTTGTTCCAACTTTTTCTACTTGGCCTAATTTAACAATGCCCGTACATAATGCGATAAATAATAATACTAAACCGATGACCGAAGCTGGCATAGGGATTGGCATAAAGCTTTCGATAATATTTGAAATAAGTAAAATAATTGCAATCACTAATGACTGATGGAAAAAGTTGTAAGTCTTTGATGTGTTTTCTGTGGTTTGTTTTTTGTTTGCTTCCATAGTATAAGCCCCCTGTATTAATCTTGACTTCATTATAAAATGAAAGCGATTTCTACAGAGGGCTTTTACTGTGAGTTACAAATTGTTTATGCTGAGTTGCATAAATGTCAGGTTAACTGTCAATTAAGACCCATTGCTATTTTAAATTGTTTCATGTAAGAACGACTGACTTGTACTTTTAACTGATTTGACATGGTTAATTGATAGGTATAATTAAACCAATGTTCTATCGTTTGTATGTGTGATTGGTTGATAATTGTAGCGCGATGCACACGCATAAATTGACTACCTGAGAGTCTCTTTTCATAATGATTTAACGGTTCAGTTGTCTGGAAGTCATCTGATTTAGTATGAATGGTAGTAATACCGTTATTAACGGATATGGCTATGATATCAGTATGATTAATGATATGGATACGTTCGTCTACTTCAATTGGTAAGGTAGCATGAGTATCGTCTGATTGGTCGTTTTGTGTCGTTACATTTATCGTTTTTGAATTTGGTTCATGTTGCATTGTGAGTGCACTTTCAACTTTACTGAGCGCTTGAGCGATGCGCTGTTGTTCGAAAGGCTTTAAAATATAATCTATTGCATTTAGTTCAAATGCCTTTACAGCATATGTGTCATGGGCAGTTGCAAAGATAATAAAGGGTTGACGTTTCATTTTTTTAATTTTTTCGGCTAATGCCAAACCACTCTCATCCATTAAATTAATATCGAGAAAGATGACATCATAATCATCATAAAGTAAGAGTTCTAAAGTCTCAGAAATCGTTTCAGATTCATCAATTGTTTCAAAATGACGAATTTCATTCAATAAATAACGAAGTTCGTTTCTTGCTAATGGCTCGTCGTCCACTATGATTGCTTTCATAAATTTGCCTCCTCAGTTAAATGGTAAGGGATAGTATAACTGACAATAGTACCAGCATGATTAGATTGAAAATGTAAATTTGCAGTATTGCCAAAAAGACCATCTAAACGTCGATTTAGATTTTCTAGTGCACTTCCAGTACCAGATTCTGAATTTACAGTTGTCGTCCCAATAATGTTTAATTTATCAGCTGGGATACCTTGGCCATTATCATGTACCGATATATTTAACCCTTTATCAGTTTGCTTAGCAATAACTTGTATATAGTTATTTGATTTTCTATTTTTAAAGGCATGTTTTACTGCATTTTCTATTAATATCTGTATGGCAAATGGGGGCACTAAGGCATTATAGCAATTTCTGTCTATAATAAATTCTACTTCAAAGCGATCTGGATAACGTGCTTGTTCTAATGATAAATAAGCTTTGACTTGTTGTAATTCCTTTTCCAGTGAAATGAGATTATTTCGTGCACCTTGCAAATTAGAACGGAAAAATTGACTTAATTGTAATAATAACGTGCGTGCTTTTTCACTATCAATACGTACCAGTGCTGAAATTGTATTAATGGCATTGAAAAAGAAGTGTGGATTAACTTGTGCTTGCAATGACTTAATTTCTGCATCACGTACAAGTGCACTTTGTGTCTCAGCTTCACCCAGCTCTAATTGACTAGAAAAAATATCCGCTAAACCTGTTGCTAATTGTTTGTCTGCATAGGTAACGTCATTGACATTGGTAAAGTATAGCTTTAATGTGCCAACGACTTTATCCTTAATTCTTAAAGGTACAACGATGGCAGCTTGAAGTGGGCAACCTGGATGGTTGCAGCCAATATCTTCACTAGAATAAGCTTCTTTAAGCGTTCCAGATTGAATTGCTTCTTTAGACAGATTAGTAATGATTGCCTTTTGTGCGACGTGGTGATCACTTGCGACCCCAACATGAGTAAGTATATCCTTTCTGTTGGTAATTGCTACGGCAGAAACTTGCATTAAATTCAGTATGATTTCTGCCGCTTTTTTAGCGGATTGTTCATTTAAGCCAGAACGGAAATAAGGCAATGTTTGATTGGCTAATTGCAGTACATCATGTGTCTGGATTGCTCTTGTCTCTTCTTCCTTTTTAATTGTAGAAAGTATAATCGATAAGAAGATAGCTGTACCGATTGAGTTAATTGAAATCATAGGTAAGGCAATTAATTTTACAAGTGTCCAAGCATGTTCTGTATTATTAGAAAAGATTAATATACAGAGCATTTGTATAATTTCAGTTGTACCACCAATTAAAGCACCCTTCAGGATTGTTGGATATCGACGGGCGCGTATCGCTTTATGACCGAAATAACCGGAAACTAAGGCAATGACGATTGATGAAATTAAATAGATATATGCATCAGCACCGCCTATATAAACACGATAGAGACCGGAAATAATTGCCACGGCAATAGCGACAAATGGACCGCCAATTAAGCCTGATACTCCAATTGTTAATACACGTGTGTTGGCTAGTGATGCGTCAGGAGCAAGGTGCTTATATACTGCACCATTGACGACTTGATCTCCTAAAATTTGAACGCCTGTAAA
Organism: Staphylococcus sp. 231237_7MaSpsaltlick; assembly: GCF_043107035.1. NCBI lineage: Bacteria > Bacillati > Bacillota > Bacilli > Caryophanales > Staphylococcaceae > Staphylococcus > Staphylococcus sp. 231237_7MaSpsaltlick. The sequence goes on along the minus strand of NZ_JBICNX010000008.1, from coordinate 215,820 downwards.
GTTAGACAAGATTGAAAAGCATCCAAAAATGATAATCAATTGCCATTGGGAATGACGTTTATCACGTTCATTCATCATTGTTTTAAAATGATTGATATTCATAAGTATATAAGCAATTAAAATAATTAAACCAACGCGTTCCAATAATAAAATAAATAAATTAAACATAGTAACCGCCTTCGAAATTCAGTTTATAGAATTATTATACTAAAGAATAATCAAATCAACATACTCATGCTGACTTAATATCTGGTGAATAAATAAAAGTTAATATTTCAGAAATTTAATTCAGATCAATTTGCTAATATAAAAGTTTACTTTTACACGATAAGAGCTAGTTTTTAGCTTTTGTATTTTTAAAGTGGTAATGTAGATATATTGGTTTAAAATAATAAACATAATCTGAAGTAATTTGAGTTAGATTTAATAGCATTTTACTTTTATTGTTTTGTTAAACCTTATTATATTTTTATAGGAATCGTTTTGAAATAGATATAGACTTTTTTAGAAGGAATACGTATTGGTATGAACTTTAAAGGCGTGTATATCCATTTTGAAATGTATGTCCTTGAATCACTCGGATATATTAGGAGGAAATTGAATTATGGAAACATCACAAACCTTTAAAGGAGATAATAAACTTCTTTTTGGGATTTTTTTAGGTGTGATAACTTTTTGGTTATTCGCTTCATCATTAGTGAACATTGTACCAGATTTAGAATCATCTTTTGATGCTAACTATGGCACAATTAATGTCGCGGTCAGTCTAACGTCACTATTATGTGGATTATTTGTCGTGGGGGCAGGTGGTCTTGCTGATCGTTATGGCAGAGTAAAAATGACTTATATAGGTTTAATCTTAAGTGTCATTGGTTCATTGATGATTATCATTCCTGGGTTTACATCTTTATTGGTTATCGGTAGAGCAGTACAAGGTTTGTCAGCGGCATTTATCATGCCATCAACATTAGCAATTATTAATGAATATTATATTGGACGTGAGCGTCAACGTGCTTTAAGTTACTGGTCTATTGGTTCTTGGGGTGGAACAGGGATCTGTTCATTCTTCGGAGGCATTATGTCAACGTTTATTGGTTGGCGTTCAATATTTATTATCTCTATTATCGTAGCATTGTTAGCGATGTACTTAATCAAACATACGCCTGAAACAAAAGGTGTACAAACCGAAGTTTCAAAACGTGCTAAATTCGATATTGGAGGATTAGTAATCTTAATTATTTCAATGTTAAGTTTGAATTTAATTATTACTAAAACTGAGGACTATGGTTTGTTCTCGACAGCTATCATCTCTTTAATTATATTATTTGTAATTTCGTTAATTGCATTTATTTTATTTGAAAATAGAATTAAAAATCCATTAATCGATTTCAAGTTATTTAAACATAAAGGTTATAGTGGCGCTGTCGTATCGAACTTCTTGCTCAATGCAGTTGCCGGTACGTTAATCGTTGCAAATACCTATTTCCAATCTGGGTTACACTTTAGTTCATTCCAATCAGGTGTAATGACAATCACTTACCTGATTGCAGTACTAGTAATGATAAGAGTTGGTGAGAAAATACTGCAATCCGTTGGTCCTAAACGACCAATGTTAATCGGTGCTGCTTTAAATGCTTTAGGTATCGTTATGATATCACTCACATTTTTACCAACAGTACCATATGTCATTATGTGTGTATTAGGTTATCTTGTTTACGGTGTAGGTCTAGGATTATATGCCACACCTTCAACAGATACAGCAGTTTCAACAGCTCCTGAAGATAAAGTAGGGGTTGCATCAGGTGTTTATAAGATGGCTTCATCTTTAGGTAACTCATTTGGTGTTGCAATTTCAGGGTCATTATTCAGTGTAATGACTGCAGTTTATAATATTCATATCGGTGCAATGTACGGATTACTATTTAATGCTGCATTAGCAATTATTGCATTTATTGCTGTTTATTTATTAGTACCAAAAAGTCAGTATAATAATTAATACGAAATAAGGCATAATGGAGAGGCTTGAATTAAACAAAACGTTTAATTCAAGTCTTTTTTTGTTATATAAATAAAAAATTGATTTTCCACTTGAGGTTAACCTTACGTTAGGGACTAATATCGTATATAACAAGGAGGGAAAGTATGGAATATACAATAAGTCAGTTAGCAACATTATCAAACGTAACGACACGTACTTTGAGATATTATGATCAAATAGGATTACTTAAACCTAGTTATATTAATGATTCTGGGTACCGTATTTATACCAGTGAAGAAGTTGATAAATTACAACAGATTGTATTCTTTCGGGAACAAGATGTCAGCATTGCAGATATTAAGCATATTTTAACGGCATCACAATTTAATCAAATTGAAGCATTAAATCATCATGTTGTTAAGTTAAAGGAAAAAAGAAATAGAATTGAAAATATTATAAAAACTGTGGAAAAAACAATTGCTAGTAAAAAAGGAGAGTTTGAGATGACAGACCAAGAAAAATTTGAAGGTTTTAAAGCGCAAGTCATACGCAATAATGAAGAAAAATATGGTGCACAAATCAGAAATGATTACGGTGATGAAACGATTGATAATAGCAATTATAAATTTCAATCGATGACCAAAGAGGATTATCAAGCATTTAAAGACTTAGAACAAGAAATTATTGAGTTGTTGATTGAGGCAACTTATATAGGGAATCCATCTTCGCCATTAGCAAAACAATTGGTTACGAAACATAAGCAATGGTTAATGTACACCTGGAAAGATTATACAGAAGAAGCACACGCCGGATTAGCAGAAATATATATTACGGATGATTCATTTTCGCATTATTACAATCAACATATAGAAGGAGGGGCACAATTTTTAAGAGATGCTATTATGCATTATCTTGGTAAAGAAATTTAGAATGCAATGACAATCAAATTAAGTAATAAACCATCATATGTTGAAGTGAAATGACATAATATTAAGTGTATCTCTCTATAAACAGCTATTTATAATAAGTGTATATTTTCCACTAAAAAGTTATAATAAATTGCATATGAAAAATAAACCATATTATAATTAATTAAATGATTATAAGGGGGCTTTGTATGGAGAAGTTATTGTGGCAAACATATGAAGAAAGACAGGAATTGTTAACACGACTGGTCAATCATCAGACGATTACGCATTCTACAGGAGAAAGGACATTTCCAAGCTTTGTGAAGCAATTACTGTTACAGCTTAATTATTTTCAAGAGCATAAAGATCATATTCACTTAGTGCAAACAGAAGATGATAAAGAGGCGGTCTTGGCATTTTATCAAGCTCCAACTTCTAAAAAGACCATCACATTAATCAGTCATTATGACACAGTTGGTATAGAGGATTATGGTTCTTTTCAATCAGAAGCTACAAATCCTGAAGCGTTGAAGAAAATATTTCAGCAATATAGTAATTATCTAAGTGAGGAAGCGGTTGAAGATTTAAATAGTGACACATATCTATTTGGTAGGGGAATTATGGATATGAAAGCTGGCTTAATGCTACATTTGTCATTGATAGAATTAGCAACTGTAGAACAGTGGGATATTAACTTAGTACTCATAACGGTACCAGATGAAGAAGTGAATTCTTCAGGTATGAGAAAAGCTGTATTAAAATTGGCAGAATTGACTAAACAATATCAATTAAGTATTCAACTTCATTTAAATAGTGAGCCAACATTTCAACAGAGTGGTTTAGAAGAAGCACATTATATTTATTCTGGATCAATAGGAAAGATTATGCCTGGGGTCTTATGCTATGGAAAAGAAACACATGTTGGCAATCCGTTTGAAGGTGTTAGTTCGAATTATATGATGAGTTATATTAACCAAGCGATTGAATACAATACAGCATTTAAAGAAACATATGAGCAAGAATCAACCCCTGTGCCAGTTTCATTAATATGTAAAGATAATAAACAAGCATATGATGTACAAACACCATTTAGAACCTTTAGCTTATATAATTTATTTTTATATCAGCGCATGCCAAAGCAAGTATATCGTCAATTTATTGATACAGTAATTTCAGCAATTGAACGTTGTGAGAACAATTTATTAAATATTTTAGAAACAGAAAGCTTACCATTTGAGACAAAGATAAATGTGTTGACCTATGAACAATTATTAGATTATGCAATCAAGCAACATGGTAAAGGTAAGGTTCAGCAAATCATTGATGAAGCAATTGGTAAAACGTCTGAATTAAATTTACAGAGTGTTGCTGTAGTTGATGAATTAATACAATTATGCAGAGATATAACGCCAGCTGTGGTAACATTCTTTGCAACTCCATATTATCCTGCTGTCAATGCATCAGATAATCAACAATTACAAAGTATCATTGCTCATGTACAGCAGTTGATGTTAACTGAATTTAATCGTACGAGCAATCATGTGCATTACTTTAATGGTATTAGTGATTCAAGTTATCTCAAATTTGATGGTGATTTAGAACAGATAGAGGTATACGAACGTAACGCACCTAACTTTAGACGTACGTATGATATACCATTTTCAGCAATTAAAGAGATTAGTGCACCAACATTATTATGTGGACCAATTGGAAAGGATGCACATAAAGTCAGTGAAAGGCTACATAAAGCAAGTGCATTTAAGGAATTACCTATAATTTTAAAAAGTATAATAAAACAATATATTTAACCGATTATTTAAAATTTTATTGTGCATGGATTTATGATGAAAAGGGTATGAACAGTAAGGACAATATCTCGGATATAAAGTTAATGCAAGGAAAAATGGAGTGGTTGTAAAATGTTAGAAGCCTATAAGGATTTTTGGAAAAGATATGTCGACTTTAAAGGGAAATCCAATCGATTACAGTTTTGGACCCCGGTGTTAATACATATTATAGTCGTATTTGTTGTCGCATTAATTGGTGTAATCAGTTTTATTACCGGTGCTTTTATTATTAGTGCAATATTGTCAGCGCTTGTCGGTATTTTTGGATTGGCAATTATTGTACCGATGATTGCAGTAACATTGCGACGCTTCTATGATGCAGGTAGGAAACGTCTTTCTGCAATTATTTTAATTGCATTTTCAGTGCTCATTAATATAACATTTGATATTGTTCAAATTAATAGTGTAGCAATCAGTTTAAATATTATTGAGTTAATAAGTACAATTTTACTAATTTATGTCACGTTACTACCTTCAAAATCTACGTCAGATGAAGCGTTGAAGTGGCTATAAAATGTAACATTTCTAATAAATAATGAAATATATTATACATTTGATTAATCCCTTTTTCTTATAACAGCTCACTTGTTATTGGAAAAGGGAATTTTTTTATAAAAATGTCTGAAAATTCAAACTTTATAAGTTTGATAAGTTATACTGTTTTTAAAGGAGTGTAAAAAAATGGAATGGTTAAAATTAATTGGAATTCTTATTATTGTATTAGGGTTTATTTTTAAAATCGACACAATTGCTGTTATACTCACTGCTGCTATTGTAACGGGACTAGTATCTGGGTTAGATATTGTTGCCATATTGGAAACGCTTGGCAAAGCATTTGTCGATAATCGATTGGTGACTTTATTTATATTAACACTGCCTATGGTAGGCTTAATAGAACGATTTGGATTGAAAACACAGGCATCTCGACTAATTGGGAAGGTAAAGCAAGTCACAAGTGGTAGATTGATGACTATTTATTTAATTATACGCGAATTAGCAGGAGTCGCTTCTATTAGAATTGGTGGTCACCCACAATTTGTCAGACCTTTAATTAATCCAATGGTACAAGGTGCCTTAAAAACAAGGTATGATCTGAAAGATGAGGACATAGACGCTAAGGACATAGAAAAAATTAAAGCTCAAACTTCTGCAATGGAAAATTATGGTAATTTCTTTGGACAAAATTTATTTGTAGGAGCAGCAGGAATATTGTTAATGGTCGGTACTTTCAAATCATTAAAGATAAAGGTAGAAGCAATGGACTTGGTTTTTGCCTCATTACCCATTGCAGTAATAGTCTTAATTATTGTTTGGTTAAATAATATTTTATTTGATAAATATTTAGATAAAAAGTATGCACGTAAGAAGGTGAAACATGATGAGTGAATCACTGTTGAATCAGATTTTAGAAATTTTTTACATACTGATAGGCTTACAGTTACTATATACAGCTAGTCGCGTATTAAAAGCTAAGCAACACAAAAAAAGATATGGGACGGCATTGTTTTGGATATTATTAGCAGTCATATTTATGTTTGGACCTTATTTACCAAATGTTATTAATGGTATATTTATTGTGTTAATGGGGGTACTTACATTATTTAAACAAGTCGTAATTATCAATATAGTAGATGTTAACGAGCAACAAGGAGATCAAGGATCTACGCGATTTGGCAACAAACTATTTATACCTGCAATTGTTTTGGCTGCTGTAGCTATAATAGTATCGAATTGGACACCTTTAGGAGGGGCAATTGGTTTAGGTGTGTCATCTGTAATTGGTCTAATCAGTGCCTATTGGATTATTAAACCAAAATTTAAATTTATAGGCTATGATAGCGATAGGTTAACACAACAGATTGGCACAGTAGGTATTCTACCTCAATTTTTGGCGGCATTAGGTGTATTATTTACAGTTAGTGGTGTTGGTAATGTTATTTCTAAAGGAATTTCTAACATTATTCCTGAAGGTAATCATTTTATTGGGGCAGTTGCATATGTGTTAGGCATGGTATTGTTTACCATGTTAATGGGCAATGCCTTTGCTGCATTTACCGTTATTACAGCTAGTATTGGATTACCCTTTGTTATTGCACAAGGTGGAGACCCTGTCATTGCTGGTGCCTTGGCAATGACAGGCGGATTTTGTGGCACATTATTAACACCGATGGCAGCAAACTTTAATACATTACCTGTAGCTTTATTAGAGATGAAAGAAGAATTTGGTGTTATAAAAGCACAAGCACCAATTGCTGCAATATTGATTATTGTACATATTGGTTTAATGTATTTTTGGGCTTTTTAAATTAAAAACAAGGTGGTTTTGAAATATGAAAATGTTAGTAACAGGGTTTGATCCTTTTGGTGGAGAAGTATTAAATCCAGCATGGGAAGCGGTAAAATTACTTCCAGATAGAATTGGAAATCATACAGTAGATAAATTAGAAATACCGACTGTATTTAATAAATCTAAGGATTTAGTAGAATCAAAATTACAAAATGAGACTTATGACATAGTGATAGCAATTGGACAAGCTGGAGGCAGGTTTGAGATTACACCAGAACGTGTTGGTATCAATATTGATGATGCACGTATTCCTGATAATGATGGTCAACAACCTATTGATAAAAAGATTCAGGGGGATGGTGCGACAGCATACTTTTCTAATTTACCAGTAAAACGTATGACCGAAGCTATGAAAGCACAGGGCGTACCAGCAAGTTTATCTCATTCAGCAGGAACATTTGTCTGTAATCATATCTTGTATCAGTTAGGTTATTTACATGAACAGAAATTCCCAAATATTAAATTTGGTTTTATTCATGTCCCATTTATCCCTGAACAGGTTGTTCATAAAGCAAACCAGCCATCCATGTCACTCGACACAATTGTGAAAGGATTAACTGCAGCTATTGAAGCAGCATTTGATTCGGATGAAGATATCAAGATTGCTTTAGGATCTACACATTAAATTATATGAAAGCCTTGTGCATTAAATATATGTTTGACAAAAAATGTCATTTATAGCGCTTTGAAATGTTATAAGGTATTAATGGATCCGAGAATTAGACTAGAAAACTTAATTGTTTTAAAGAAACAGTATTAGAATGATTGAGAGAGCAACTAAAATGACTAAATGCCTAGACGTTATCAACTTCTTAGTTTGGAAGAATATAATAATTAGTATTAATATAAAGAATACCCACCAAAAAGACCGAATCTTTTGGTGGGGTTTATTTATTTTAGAAATTATTTTCTAGATTGCTTTATACTTGATTTTTAAGGACTTACAAATTGAATATTTAATTATCGTGGTCTTGTCTAATATAAGTCATTTGTATTTCATTATACATTTTTCCGAAATATACTGGCTGACGTGCATCAGTTTGTTTAAAACCGATTTGTTCATAGAATTGTATAGCATTATCGTTCTCTTCAACTACCCACAATGTAACATTATCTGGAAACGAAAGTTCAAGTGCGCGTTGGGTAAGGGCGAATCCAATCATATGGTGTTGGTAATCTTCTAATAAGTAAAGCGCATATATCTCACTCCAATCGTCTGTTGAAGTAGGATGTTTAACCTTACCATATGAAATAAAGCCCACGACCTCATTATCTACAATAGCAACTAAAGTTGGCGCATCATGTAATGAAGATTTTTTTATAAATTGTTCTTTATCGAGATTCTCAAGGTAATCATTTACTGAGATGTCATTATATGTTTCCATCCAGCTTTCATAATGGACAATAGCTTTACCGTGTTTGTCAGCTTCTGTTAAAGGTCTAATTGTAAATTCCATACAATACCCCCCTCGCAATATAAATTGATTATATTATAGCACCATTAATTTTAAAAAAGAAATTATTAAATCGCTTATATTGTTTGTTAAATTGATATTTAGAATAAATTGAAATTATGGATACTATAGTTATATTAGCTGTGCGATTGAGATTGATTAAGTGATGCTTGTAATGCTTTTGCTTCTATTTGTGCTTTTTGTCGGTAGTATTTATGTGCGAAATGCATTTGTATAATTAAAAATAAGCCCCCTACAGTCCAATATAAACCTAAAGCGGCAGCAGAATGCAGTGAAATATATGTTATGAAAATAGGGGATAATACCATTAAAACATAGTAACTTGTTCGTTGATCTTTTGGATAATGTCTTGAGTTTACTAAAGGTTGGAAGAAATATACGATTGCTGCAATCAGTGAAATCCATAAATTAGGTTCTGTTAAATTAAACCAAAGAAAGTGAGGATAACGATCAATACCATCACTACTTGGATATTTCAATGTGATAATCAAACCATATAGGATAGGAAGTTGTATTAATATTGGCAGACATCCAATCATATTTTTATAAGGGTTGATATCGTATTTTTTGTATAAGTTAATTAATGCTTGATTGTGTTTTAATTTTTCTTCTTGTGTTTCAGAGTCTTTAATATGCTTTTTTAATTCATCAATTTCAGGCTTTACGATTTGTGTCTTTTCTCGCATCATATGCATGTTTTTAACTTGCATAACCATAAATGGTAACAGAAATAATCTAATAATAACTACAATAGTAATAATTGCGAGACCATAGTTTTCGCCATATAGATGTCCGAGACTATGCAATAGCCAATCTATGGGCTTAACAAAAATAACGTTAAATAAACTTTGGTGGTGTTCACTGTGTGTATTGTCACATGCTGTCAGTAAAATAGGAATAAATAACAAGCTAATCCATCTACGCTGCATCTATGGCATCCTCCAAAAAATGTTTTTTTCAAATATTACTTTAACACAATTAAATCTTTTAATTAAGCAAATTTGATGTGTAAATAAATTTTTGAAAAAGATATAAATACAAAGAGACTATGAGCAATAAACAGGTGAATCCGAGAAACCATATGTATAAGGTAGTTAGTATTAAATATAACACGGATTATTGTTTATAGTTATTATCAAATAAATAAAAAGCACTTTTGCATAAATTCGAAATAATGAATTCTGCAAAAGTGCCATAGCATTTGTGCTTTAATATACTTTATTGTATTTTATTTTTCATTTGCAATAACGATCTCATTGTAGTTTATATTTTCCCTCACTTGAGCAGCTACGGTTGCATCTACTTGCTTATTACTAATAAGCTCATCTAAATAATGTCTTTGTAGATATAAACTTTCTAATTTTAACGGTTGAGTTGAAGCAACTACAGGATAGTTTTGTTTATTTTGACGGCGACGACGTATGTTACGTAGTCGAGAGTAATATTGGTTTAATACGATACTGACTTCTAATACGTTATCTTTATTTTGCTCAGCTTTTAGTGCTAATGTGACATGATGATGTACAATTCGCATTACCTTTTGTACTTCAAGGATGCTAGATTTAAAGTGGTCAATTTGACTTTGATCCACTTTTCTTTTAGCTCTAACCCTTAATATAAGCATCTTAGCAAATACTTTTAACTTTTGTAGTGCAGTAGCTTCTTTATATTGTCTTGAAGATTCTAAAGCAGAACGATAATTAAAAATTGTCTGCTTATCAATTTTATTAGATTCAATAAGTTTCTCTAAAACTTCAGTCTCTTTTTCACTTGCCAACAGTTCTAATCGTTTAACTTCTTTAGTATTTTTATTTTCTGGTGTCATCTGTAGTAAAAAGAATAACTCATCAAAATATTCCGAGATAATAGGACTATAATTCACAGTTTTATCTTCTTTTGAACATCGTTTTAAATAACTGATGACATTTTCTACGATATAGGTCTTAGCTGCTGGGTAAGACATAGATTTTGATTCAACGCGTTGTTCTGAAGGCGTAATTAAAGGCAACACAATTTGTGCTAGTATTAAACTAATTAATACCATCAATGACGCAATAAATAACAAATCATTTTTAAATTCAAATTTAACATTAGCAGATAGTAGTGATGGTAAGGTCAAGGCCATAGATAATGAAATTGTACCGTGAATACCACACATCGTCATAATAAATGCATAATGCAAACGTGTTGGTGGAGATTCTGTTTGGTCATTTAAATACGATTGTATATTGTTTGGATAATAGAATGTCTTAAATAAAATAAATACCCAAATAAAGCGGAAAACGTAAATTGCCAAAGCAATCATCAATGTTGTTATGATCAAGAATTTAATGTTCTCAGGTTCTTTATTAACAATTTCGCCAACTACTTCAGGAACAATAAAGCCGAGTACTACAAATACGAAACCATTTAATGCATAGCTTAATGTATTCCATATTTGATTGTAGTTCATTTGCAATTCGGTTTGTGCACGAATTAATCGGTCTCTTTCAAAACCATGTAATAAACCTGCCACAACCACAGCGATAATGCCTGACGCATGAACAACCTCTGCAATTAAATATACGGCAAATGGTGTTAATAATTGGATGAATATCATTGTATTACTATCCTTTAATCCTTTATGCATTGAAAGGAAGATACGTAATCTAACAATGAGAAATCCGACGATGATACCGATTAATACACCTAGAATAGTCGAAATAATAAATTGTTCTATGGCGTCAAATGCTGAAAATGCCCCAGTTACCAAAGCAGCAACAGCAATTTTAAAAGATATGATACCTGCAGCATCATTTAGTAAGGATTCACCTTCTAAAATTGAAATGGCTCCTTTAGGCAATACCTTACCTTTAGTGATTGCTTGCACAGCAACTGCATCTGTAGGACAAAGGATTGCCGCAATAGCAAAGGCAGCAGGCATTGGTAAGTCTGCCCAAATCCAATGAATAAAGTAGCCGACACCAATGACGGTTGTAAATACGAGACCCATAGCCATTAGAATTATGGGTTTTCGATATTGGAGTAATTTAGTTCGGGAAACGTGGGCCCCTTCAACGAATAGCAATGGGGCGATAACTGCCATCATAAACACTTCAGAATCAAACTGAAAGTGAACTGGTATAGGCAATATATAAAGTCCCACACCTAATGCGATTTGGATGAAAGCTGTAGGTATTTTGGGGAATTTATTATGTAAAATGGAGCTGATGACAACAGCAACAATAAAAATTAAAAAAGCTTCTAGTAAAGTCATGATACCCGTCCTTCGTGTTTTTTGTTGTTTTAAATTTTACCATTTTTCACAATATATAGGTAATAAAATTATAAATATATTGATGGCAATAAACATATAAATATAGCTTCTTCATTAAAGTTAAATTGATATTATTAATAGTGTAATTATGTCATAATAGGTGTGCTAAAAGGTAGAAGGAAAGTGATGAAGCATGAATATAGGTGTGATTTCTGACTTACATATTGATAGACATCAAAAGTTAGAACCTAACGATTATTTACAAGTATTGGTCAAAGTGATAACAACTCGAGAGTTAGACTTACTGTTAATTGCTGGTGATATTTCCAACCATTATAAACTAACTGCAAAATTTATTAATAATTTAGAGCAACTGGCGGCAATTAAAGTATTATTTATACCTGGAAATCACGATTATTGGACGACAGAGGCCGATGCAACATCATCAGACATTTTACAATTTTATATGAGTATGGAGCAATGTTCGATCGGTAAGCCATACCATTTAAATGATGATTGGGCCATTGTTGGTAATACAGGTTGGTATGATTATTCATATGCAGACCCTAAATTTTCATTAGAAAAAATTGCCAAAAGGAAATATTATGGTGCTACTTGGCAAGATAAAGTTAAAATTGATTGGGCCATTGAAGATAGAAAATTGTCGATGATAGCAGCAAACCAAACGATTAAAGATATAGAGCAAGTTAAACAAAAAAAGATTATACTCATGACACATATTGTTACACATCCAAAATTTGCAGTACCTACACCACATAGAATATTTGATTATTTCAATGCATTTATTGGCACTTCGGATTTTGAAAGCATTTATCAAAGCTATAATATTAAATACAGTATTATGGGGCATGTACATTTTAGAAATTCATTTAAAGAGCAAGGTGTGACTTACATTTGCCCTTGCTTAGGTTATTCGCGTGAATGGAGAACTGCTGATATTGAGAACGAAATACGTCATGCATTGTATCAATTTAGTGTTTGATTTTATGTCGTACTTAATGCTGAGACGTACGTTAATTGTATTATGAGCCAGACTTCGAGAAAGTTGAATAAGCGTCGAGATATAGGTTCGACCTTTTCGAATAGTAAGTCATAGCAATAGGTATATTATTATGAAAACATCCACCTCAAAGGACGAAAACATTCTTTTGGGGTGGATTTTTCTAGGGTTATACGCCTTGGCTTAGGTGATCTATATAAAAACTCATTCTACCAGGTGCATCATAACTTGCTTCTAACTTTGATTTTTCAATCTTAATAAGTTGGAATTTATTTGGAATAAGTGCAGGAAGAATTATAAATTTTGAAAAGTGTGACCATAATGGGTCAATATAATAATAATGCGTATCATCATAGCCAACCAACAATGTAATGTGAATATTAGATACAAATTTAGTCGGGCGATTATCAATTTTAAATGTACGTCGATATGGACGTTGACCAAGTACTGTGTGGTAGATTGCTACAGGTTGACCATGATCTAATATGTTACACAAATCAGATAGCGTATTTCCAGTACTATCCACTACATTTGGATGATAATGTCGTAAATGTGGAACCAAGGCAGTAGGAAAGATAGTTTGATGATATCCAAATTTGATCCAGAGATGATGTCCAACATACCCTTTATAGGGATTATTGTCGTGCTTTGGCCAGTGTTTCATAATCTGTGTGGCAGGTATTTTGATGTAATTATATTGAAGCATCATAGCTGACACAACACCTTCGCAGCCCATAATCATAGGGATAGGGAATAATTGACTAATAGGTTTTACTGCTAAACTTACTTTCTTCATGATGTCCATTCACTCCTTGGCTCAGCTAGGTTAATTCTAAAATCCATCTATATTATATAGCTATTATATGATTTTATATATTAAAATGCATCATCAGATAGCTGGCAATAAACGATATGTTGTGATTTGTTCAATGATATAAAATAGCGAATAAATACAAGCATGAATGTAAGCTTTGTTACTTGTGTATTCACCCTCATGTTTCAAGATTTCAAGTAACGATGCTGAATAAAAAAGTGAATTCAGACATGTTTATTAAATACCTGTACATGTCTAAATTCACTTTCAATATTATAATGTTTTATGCTTTTGTACGAACTTTAATGCGATTTCTAAGCCGATTATAAAAATAGTAGTAATAATTAAAATCGTAATATATGGCATCGTATTGTATTCGCCTTTTAACCCAACTAGTGGTGACATTACACCGCCTAAAATAAATTGGAAGAGACCTAATAAACTAGATGCATTACCACTTCCACCAGTACGAGATTCCATTGCTAGTGCAAAACTAAGTGGTCCAATTCCAGTAACCGGACAAACATTTAAGAAAAATGCAATAATGAGCACCCAAATTGGTAAATGCATTGTTAACGTAATAATGATTAAGATTACGCCTGTTATTTGTATTGCTGTCAAAGCAATAAGCAGAACGTAGCGACTTATTTTTTCGACTAGTTTAGCAGTTACTTGACTCATAATAATCAAGCCAATACCATTTACAGCAAATAATGCACTAAATTGTTGAGGTGTCAGTTCATAAATTTTTTGAGTGATAAATGGAGCGGCTGATGAAAAGCTAAACAGCATGACATAAGTCAAACCTTGTAATAACATAGGTAAAATAAATGCTGGTGTTTTTAATAACGTGCCAAAGTCTTTAAATATAGCTCCAAAATTTAACTTTGATAGATCATTACTACGTGTTTCTTCCATTTTGAAAATAGCAAAAACCAGTATGATTATACTTACAATAGTTAATATTAAAAATATAGCTTGCCAATTAGCAACTGTTAAGGCATATCCTCCAACTAATGGTGCAAGAATCGTTATAATCCCATTAACGACTAACAAGGATGCTAATCCTTTGGCAAGGGTCTTACCTTTATGTTGATCACCAATTGATGCCTTTGCAATCACAATGGCACCACCACCTGTTAAACCTTGGACTAAACGTAATGCTAATAACAAGGTCATGGATGTAGTAAAGATTGCGATAAATGATGCAATAGCATAGATGGAAATGATTATAAGTGCAATTTTTTTACGGCCGAATGCGTCAGATAGTGGTCCAAATGTAAATTGTCCGATTGCTAAACCAATCATGGCAAATGATAGTGATAGTTGCGCTTCGGAAGCAGTTGTACTAAAATCACTTTGAACACTTGGCAACGACGGAACATACATATCTATCGTCAATGGGCCAAAGGTAGTCATGATACCCAGTACGATGATAATCATAATAGGTAACTGACGATTTGAAGATTTATCCATTTCATGGGCTCCTTTGTCATACTTTCTAATGCTCTATTATATACATGTTTTATAACTTTGTAACTAGGTAATTATCTCATATATGGAGATAATTTACAGACATTATTTTTGAAAATGAAGATAGGTAAAAGGTATAAAATAAAGGCTAATATTCACTAAATTTGAGCATTTAAATAAGTAATAAATTACAAATGACATCGAATTCACTAAATGTTTAAAGTTAACAAAAATAGTCAATAATTCAAAGACTATGTTAAAGAGGTAGAACAATGAACTTAACAAAAACACATTTGGAAATCATAAAATTTATTATTGTCGGTGGAATTAATACAATAGACTACTACATTGTGTATTTATTTTTATTGAAAATATTAGGATTGAATTATTTAATAAGCCATTTAACAGGATTTATTGTGAGTTTTATTATTTCATATTATTTAAATTGCTACTTTGTATATAAAGTAACACCGACATGGAAAAAGTTTATTCAATTTCCAATTACACAAGTTATCAATATGGGAATGCAGACGCTATTATTATATATTTTTGTGCAATGGTTTCAGGTATCTTCCGTAATTGCGCCCTTTGTAGGATTGGTCATCACAATTCCTATAACATTTATTTTATCAAAGTATATTTTAAGAGATGAAGCATAAGGAGTCTAAACTAATATAGGTTAGTACTCCTTTTATTTTTGTGCAATTTAATATTATTATTTAGGAAAGGCTAAAAAAATATTTTGTTATAAATTATTAAATAATTTTTGAATAAAAAATGTTGTAAATATGCTAGTAA
Organism: Staphylococcus sp. 231237_7MaSpsaltlick; assembly: GCF_043107035.1. Classification (NCBI taxonomy): domain Bacteria; kingdom Bacillati; phylum Bacillota; class Bacilli; order Caryophanales; family Staphylococcaceae; genus Staphylococcus; species Staphylococcus sp. 231237_7MaSpsaltlick. Next base: position 199,903 of record NZ_JBICNX010000008.1, on the reverse strand, counting down.
TAAGCGATAATATATATCCAATAATAATTAAGGTGGTTTATGTCATGTCTCATTTGGAAAACTTGAAAATTGCTCAACGCGGTGCATATCTCAGTTTGGTTGTATATATTATTTTATCTATAGCTAAGTATATCGTAGGTTACTTATACAATTCAGCAGCAGTAAGGGCAGATAGTTTAAATAATATGACGGATATCATCGTTTCTTTAGCAGTTATTATTGGTTTGAAGATTTCTATCAAACCAGCTGATAAAAATCATCCTTATGGACATTTGAAATCAGAAAATATTTCAACATTATTAGTATCATTTATTATTATGTTTGTAGGTATCCAAGTAGTAATAGAAAACGTACCACATATATTTTCTAATGAGCATCACACACCAAATATCGTCACAATTTATGTCAGTGTAATAAGTGGATTAATCATGTTGGGTGTGTATGTGATTAATCAAAGACTGGCTAAACGTACTAATAGTAGTTCGCTTAATTCAGCAGCTAAAGATAATTTATCCGATGCGCTAGTAAGTATAGGAACAGCAATTGGTTTGGTGTTCACTCAATTTGGATTACCTATAATCGATACAATACTAGCAACAGTATTGGGCTTATTAATTATATATACAGGTTATGGCATTTTTAAAGAGTCTATATTTACATTAAGTGATGGTTTTAATGAACAAGAGTTAGAAGATTATAGAAATTATGTTCTAGATGTTAAAGACGTAATAGATGTTCAAAATATAAAAGGTCGCTATCATGGAAGTAGTGTTTTTGTAGATGTAACGATTGTAGTTGAATCTAATCTATCATTGGAAGATGCGCATCATATTTGTGATGCTGTTGAACAACATATGCATGAAAAGGGAATATCATCAGTATATGTCCACCCTGAACCCCAATCAATTCAAGAGCCAAATTAAAAGTTAGATTATATAAATAAATCAATAAGACTGCAGTTAATAAAGTTAATATAGGTTTGGGCTACAAGGTCACTAGCCAATAAAAAGACATTTTCTATTAAATTATATAGAAATTGTCTTTTTTTCTTGGATTATATTATACGAGGGGAGTGGTATTTTATAACGTATGATCTTTAAATACAGAGTATTGTTTGCGAGACACCTGAGGGAGAAGGATGAGTGTCGAGACCAAGGCACGACCCTGCCTCCTAGGTAAGCGAGCAACAAAAGTATAAAAACTAATAAAAGAAACCCAACCATAAAGAAAGCTATATAAAATAGAGTGAATGAAAAGAAATAGCCCCAATTTTATAGTTGAAAATCGAATCATTTATCTGAAATGTTTGCGAGACACCTGAGGGAACAGGGTGAGTGTCGAGACCAAGGCACGACCCAGCCCCCTAGGTAAGCGAGCAACAAAAGTATAAAACTAATAAAAGACACCCAACCATAAAGAAAGCTATATAAAATAGAGTGAATGAAAAGAAATAGCTCCAATTTTATAGTTGAAAATCGAATTATTTATCTGTATTGTTTGCGAGACACCTGAGGGAACAGGATGAGTGTCGAGACCAAGGCACGACCCAGCCCCCTAGGTAAGCGAGCAACAATAATACAAAAACTAATAAATAAAAACCCTCTAAAAAGACGATTGTAATCTTTTTAGAGGGCTGTAATTAAAAATTTTATATAGTTATTGTGTCCGGAACTATATATTATTTAATTGTATTTAATAGTAATGAATATTAAATAACTGTTAGTGAATCTTACCACCAACCATTAGCAATGTGGAATTGTACTGCATTATCAATAGAACCATAACGTTCTTCAGCGTAGTTAATCATTCCTTTAGTTTGTTCTTCAACAGAACCCGTACCCCAAGCTTCTTTAGTTTGACCTAGACCTCTATATCCAAGTTCATTTACTGCATTAGGGTTACCACTTGATTCTGGCATCACTACATTGTCCCAAAGTGATTTAGTGCCACCAGCTTGAATGAATTCGTTGTAAACTTCATTTGTAGATTGACTCGTTGTAGCAGTTTCAGCAGCGTCAGCAGTTGAAATGTTTGCAGTTGCGCCCACACCTGTAGCTGCAATAGTAAGTGATGCGAATGATGCTAATAATAATTTTTTCATTATAAAATATCCTCCTAAAAATTAACTCTAACTCGTTCGCGTTATATGGATTATTAAACACATAATGTTGAATTGAATTTTGTCTTGGCTTAATGCTTGTTTCGATTTAACGATATTCACTATAACATCAAAATTCAGCGTCTAGGTTACAGAAAAATAAAAAAAGAATTTCATTTATGAAGAAAAGAATACAATTATTTCACTATGTAGTGTAAATTGTTATAATATTAATGTGTAGTAATGATGATAAAAACGGGAATAACTGACAGTATAGTCGTTAATATAGAGAGAAAATGAATGATATATAAATGTAATATTTCTGTAAATATCGTTTAAAACCATTTTTAGAGGAGTGTATGCAGAATATGCCAAAATTAATTTTATGTAGACATGGACAAAGCGAATGGAATGCCCAGAACCTATTTACTGGATGGGCAGATGTTGATTTATCTGATCAAGGTCGTAATGAAGCAATAACGTCAGGTCAAAAGTTAAAAGACCAAAATATAGAAATAGATATTGTCTTCACATCACTATTAGAAAGAGCGATTAAAACGACGTACCATTTATTATCAGAATCAAATCAACTCTTTATTCCTGTTGTAAAAACTTGGCGGTTAAATGAACGTCATTATGGTGGGTTACAAGGTTTAAATAAAGATAGTGCGAAGGAAGAATTTGGTGAAGAACAAGTTCATAAATGGCGACGTTCATATGATATTGCACCACCGAAACAAAGTGAAAAACAAAGAGATGCATATTTAAATGATAAAAAGTATGAACATTTAGATAGAAGAATTATGCCAGAATCTGAAAGTTTAAAGGATACATTGGAACGTGTCATACCATATTGGAATGATCAAATTTCACAACAATTGTTAGATGGAAAGACGGTATTAGTTTCTGCTCACGGTAATTCATTGCGCGCATTAATTAAATACTTAGAAGATGTATCTGATGAAGATATTATAGGTTATGAAATTAAAACAGGTGCCCCTTTAATATATGACTTAACAGATGATTTGAAAGTCATAGATAAATATTATCTTTAAAGAATAAAGTTTATTAGCTACACAATTTAAAAAAGTACCCTGATTACTTTGCAATTGTACAGAACCTTAATAGTTAGTTTTGAGTCCAACTCTTGAGGTGCATATCCAATTCAAAGATATTCAAGGGTACTTTTTAATTATCAATAAAGGTAATATTTATGTACGTTATGAGTTATAACAACTACCTTTATTAAGTTAGTGGATAAACTATACACGTCAAATATGCATTTCACATAATTTTTACAAGTACTTAACTAAATATAGAGAAAATAAGGATAAATAATAAAGTGAGGGATTATTTGTTGCGTTTATGCTGTTTGATAATTTTTAACGCACGCTTTCGTGTTTTGATATTTGGACTATTCAAATTACGACGTGCAGTTTGTAAATCTAATTTCATTTAAATGACCTCCTTAACCTGACTTTATTATGAAGGAAGAAAGTATAAATGTAAATAGTAATGATTACGATTTATGAAAATGTAGTTATTTTTTAAAAAATAATAGGTATTAAATGCTTATCAAATGAATTGAAACTAAAAAATATGTATAATTCATAGTTATGTTGTCCTATGGGATGAGATAGTTTATATAGGAAAAGGAGAAGTATATGACTCAAAAAACAAGAATCATAATGGTTATCACAATGTTATTTGGTGGCTTTTTTGGTTTACTTAATGAAACGCTACTCACAACTGCTTTGCCGAGTATAATGAAAGAATTTGACATAGATTATACAAAAGTACAATGGTTAACAACTGCATTTTTACTTGTTAACGGGGTTGTCGTTCCATTATCTGCAATGGTGATTCAGAGATTTTCTACGCGACAAGTCTTTTTAACTGCAATAATTATTTTCCTTGTTGGAACAATTATTGGGGCATTTAGTCCTAATTTCCAAATATTGTTAATCGCGCGAATCATCCAAGCTTTAGGATCAGGAATCATGATGCCATTAATGATGACAACGATATTAGATGTGTTTGAACCTCATGAACGTGGGAAGTACATGGGCGTATTTGGTTTAGTAATTGGTTTGGCACCAGCAATTGGTCCGACATTATCAGGATATTTAGTTGAATATTTAGAATGGAGAGCATTATTTTATGTTGTTGCTCCGGTAGCAGCACTCACATTCTTGGCTTCATTGAAATATGTAGTAAATGTAGGAACTAATAGACGTGTACCTATCGATATACTATCAATTCTTTTATCAGTTTTAGGTTTTGGTGGCTTATTATACGGTACGAGTTCAATCTCAAGAGATGGTTGGAACGACCCGGTAGTATTAACAACAATGATTGGCGGGATTATTTTAGTTATCGCATTTATTTTCAGACAAACAAGACTAACTACACCGCTACTTGACTTTTCAGTATTTAAGAACAGTCAATTCGCTGTAGGTATTATTATCATGGGCTTTACCATGGTATCAATGATTGGTTCAGAAACAATCTTACCTATGTTTGTTCAAAATATAATGAAAGACACTGCACTACAATCAGGATTAATACTATTACCTGGCGCTATCGTTATGGGGATTATGTCAGTGCTATCAGGTATTTTATTCGACAAATTTGGTGCAAAAATTCTGGGTATTTTTGGTATGGTTATTGTTATCGTAACAAGTTCATACTTTGTCATTATGGATGAGCATAGTTCTTCACTCATGCTTACCATTGTTTATGCAGTGCGAATGATTGGTATCGCATTAAGTTTAATGCCGTTAATGACACATACAATGAACCAACTACCACAAGAAATGAACGCACATGGTTCGTCAATGACCAATACAGTACAACAAATTGCTGCGTCAATCGGTACTGCTGGACTAGTTACAACTATGAGCCAAGTTTCTAAGAACTTCACACCAGAAATGAGTAATTATAAAGGTATGAATAAGAAAGAAATGGCGATGAATATACAACATGATGCACTATTAAGTGGATATCACGGGGCATTTTGGTTTGCAATTATCATCTCTGTCATTAGTTTTATTTGTGTCTTTATGCTAAAAAGTAAGAAAAAACTAGAAGCAGAATAATATAATAAATTGAGTAATATAAAATAGCTGATGTAACTTCTGTTATACTATTTAAGAAGGTATATCGGCTATTTTTTAACTCATTATAATTATTAAGAAACTATGAATGTAATTTAATATTGAAGAGTGGTGCAAACAATGGAACACACGATGAAATTGAATGATGAACCATTTCAAGCAATTAAAAATGGGATTAAGACAATTGAAATAAGACTCAATGATGAAAAGAGACAACAAGTTCAAAGCGGTGACGAAATTTTATTTACAAATTTAGTGACTGAAGAGCAGTTGAAAGTAACTGTATTACAAACCAAGCTTTATTCATCTTTTCAAGTATTATTGAAGGACTATAGCAATCAAGATATCGGTGTACGAGAAGAAATGCAACTATCACAAAAATTAGCTGCAATTTATCAAATTTACTCGCAGTCTGAGGAACTTGAACATGGTGCATTAGCTATAAAAATAAAGCGCATAAGTTAATTGATAGTGTGCATAACTTTAGTAACAATAAAGTATACATATGACAAGGTCAGAGTTTTTGCTGACCTTGTTTTTTTTATACGAGAAGAAAGCGCAGTGAAAAAAATATAAAATAAATAGTTGTTGTCTCTTGTAGGAATAGTACAATGCCAAAGACTGTAGGTGACTTTCAGGTCATATGGACAACATGAACCTATAAAATGGCTTTAAACAAATATGTATCGACCATCGTAGCTCATTTCATAAAAAAACTGTCGATGAGCTTTACCTCAATCGACAGCAAATTTAAATATTCTCTTTTAGTTTGACTTCTTTGTTAAAGCTTACCAATTAATGTACCAATTTTGTAAGCAAGTGGATTAATTGGCTTGATAAAATCACCAACATACTCATGTACATGAGCATTAAAGCCTTTCTTAAATTGCTGAACACCATAATCCTCAGCATCTTCGCTAAAGTCACCAGTAATACCATAGAAATTATAACTATCGATATTATGAGCTTTAGCAAATTTAATCATTTCCCACTGTAACTTATATGCGCCCATATAAGCGTTATACTTAGGATTTGAACCACTAGATAAGTAATAAACTTCATGATCATTATAAATATAAATAGCAGAAGCTAAATCTAGAATTGCACCATCCGTTTCAATCGTTTGATTGGTATCATCGATTTTACGCTGAGTGCTGTTAAGCTGTTGCGTTAACTGTGTTCGTTTTGTCTTTTGTTTCTTTGAATTAGGACTTTCTTGTAGGGCATTTTCAACTTCAGCTAATTCACTTTGCAACTTAGCCAGCTTATCATTTAAACCAGCTATATATTCATTTAAATCGATATATGCAAGTTGTAAAAATGCATTACCTTTATAGGCCTTTTGTAATTCTTCAAAGTAAGGCTCATCACGGAAAGAAAATCCGTGTTTTTCTTCAGCCATTTTAAATAATTTGAAAAAGCGTCCAGTTTCTTCGATTGGTAACGTAGTTACTTTAACACCCATCTCTTCAGTACGTTTAATATTACGGCGTGTTTGATAATCCATTTCTTTCAGCAATTGGTTCGGCGTTTTGTTTGTTAAATCTAACACAGAATGCCAACGAATCTGACTTGTTTGCGAATATCCAACACTATAGCCTTGATGTTGATAACCAAGTTTATCCAATGTTTGAATTAAAGTTCTGTTATCAAATGACTTTAAAATTTCACCATCTGCACTACGTATATTTTCTAAAATATAAGGATCTAATAAGACATAAAGGCAGTTATGTTCCTTTAAATACGTAGTCAAAGATTTAAAGTAAAAGTCTACCAAGGCAATATTATTGTAATCCATCACAGGACCACGTTGACTGTAGAAATACTTAAAATATTTTAAGGCACGTGCTTCGGTAAACATGCCGGCTGCTAAAACTTCACCTGAATCATTCTTTACTCCAAGTAAATGTGCATCGCCTTGCTTTTGTTCGCGAGAGTCAAAATAAACACGTGTTTGTGTGTAATGAGAAAAGTTATTTTGTGTAAATTGTTCGAACTCCTCGGGGGTAATGTTCACAAATTGCATATAGTTTATTTTCCTCCTTAAAAAGTCAACTTAAAAAATTCTTATTAAGTTGATTGACATATATCTAGTATACCAAATATGATTTGTAATAGCATTTTATAACCTAGTGCTTACTACTAAAGTTTGAGGTTCATCATGTGTTTAAGTGAAAGGTAAATTACTATAGAAGAAATAACATATTCATTGTATGATAATACATACGGATTTAAAATGTATAAAAGATGAATGGTAAAGAGTAATAGGAGATGTTTTATTATGAGAAAATTATTCGTAATGGCAATAGCCGTTCTAATCGTTGCTACTGCATGTAGTAGTGGGAAATATGCAGACAAAATAGATAAAGCAGTTAATAAGCAACAAGCATTCCAAAAGAAATTACATAAAAATCATCAAGCAGATGTTGATAAGAAATTTGATAAAAAAGATGCCAATATTTATGTTTTTGAAAATGGCAAGTATGTGATGATTGCATATAAACCATTAAAGAATGATGCGGAAGCACATTATTATACGTATCAATTTAAAGATGGAAAAGCGAAATATGTAAAAGATTTTAATTCAAAAGGTTATTACCAAAAACATAAAGATGACGCTGATTATGAAGAAGAGAATATGAATCTAAACGAATAAATAGCGAACTGTTAAGAAATAACAATCGAGGTGTTAACAACAATTATGAAAAAATTATGGATGAGCTTAGGTTTAATTATGCTTATCGTATTACTATCGGCTTGTGGTAATAATGAAAATGTGCATGAAAATGATAAAGTTGATAAAAATGGGAAAATCCGTATTATTGAGTATGGAGATTATAAATGTCCTTATTGTAAAAAGGTAGAAAATAAAATTATGCCGAAATTAAAACGACAATATATTGATAAAGGTAAGGTAGATTATCAATTTGTTAATATGGCATTTTTGGGCAAAGATTCTATCATTGGATCTAGAGCAGGGCATGCAGTACAAAGCATAGCACCAAAGGAATACTTAACATTTCAAAGACTTATGTTTGAGCAACAACCAGATAATGAAAAGGCTTGGATTACTACTAAATTAGTAGATAAACAAATTGATAAATTAAATATTGATAATCAAACTAAAGTGAAAATCAAAGATGATTATAAAAAGAAAAATAGTAAGTCATGGGAAGCAGCAAAGAAAGATAGACAACAATATAAGAAAAATCATATCGACACGGCACCAACAATCTATGTCAAAGGTGAAAAACTCAAAGACCCATATAAATTTAGCAGTTATGAAAAGTTATTAACAGATTAGCTTACAGTATAAAGATAGCTATATATTGAAACAATTGAATAGCGTATGTAATCAAAGTAGCAACCTTTACAGTTATAAAGTAGTTGCTACTTTTTTATTATGTAAATAATTGTTCTAATAATGGTTTTTAAATTTATAGCTTACGTAATAATGCTCAAAAGTGTAATTTAAAAATCAGCATTCAATCGTTAAATCGTAATAATTACGAAAAAGTTGCTTTGAGCTATTGCTTTTTAGTGTGTGAAAGACTATAATTTTAAATCGTAATAATTACTATTTGAGGAGGATTTTATGAAAAAATCACTATACATATTATTTTTAGTCACTACGTTAGCATTGTTGGCAACAGCTTGTGGGAATGAGAATGCCGATGATAAGAACAAGGATAAAATTAAAATAAATACTACTGTTTATCCTTTGCAATCCTTTGCGGAACAAATTGGGGGCAAACACGTATCTGTTAAATCAATATATCCACCAGGAACGGATTTACATGATTATGAACCGACACAAAAAGATATTATCAATACCAATAAATCAGATTTATTTATTTACACAGGGGATAATTTAGATCCTGTTTCTAAGAAAATTGCGAAAACAATTAAAGATAAGGATAAAAAATTGTCCTTGGAAGAGAAGTTAGATAAGGCGCAATTATTAACAGATCAACATCATCATGAAGGTGAAGATAGTGAACACGAGCATGAGCATGGTCACCACCATCACGGAGGCTATGATCCCCATGTTTGGTTAGATCCTAAATTTGATCAAACATTTGCTAAAGAAATCAAAGATGAATTAGTGAAAAAAGATCCACAACATAAAGCTTATTATGAAAAAAATTATAAGCAATTAAACAAAGATCTTAAGCAAATTGATAATAAAATGAAAAATACTGTAAAAGGTAAAGAAGGTAGTACGATATTTATTTCGCATGAATCAATCGGTTATTTGGCTGAACGTTATGGTTTTGTCCAAAAAGGTGTTCAAAATATGAATGCTGAAGATCCATCACAAAAGGATTTAACTAAAATTGTTAAAGAAATTAAAAGTTCTGGAGTGAAATATATCTTATATGAAGATAATGTTTCGCATAAAGTGACTGATACGATAAGAAAAGAAACTTCAGCCAAACCGTTAAAATTCTATAATATGGAATCTATGTCAAAAGAACAGATGAAGGATAAGGACATCTCTTTCCAATCACTCATGGACAAAAATATTGAACAAATTGAGAAGGCTTTAAATCAGCAAGTTAAAACTTCAGCTCCAGATAATGATGAAAAACATGAGAAAGCCATTTCTGAAGGTTATTTTAAAGATAGTCAAATAAAAGATAGAACGTTAGCTGACTATAGTGGAGATTGGAAGTCAGTTTATCCACTGTTAAAAAATGGCACACTTGATGAAGTGATGAAGCATAAAGCTAAAGAAGATGACTCAATGAGTGAGAAGGAATATAAAGCATATTATGAAAAAGGTTATAAAACAGATGTAGATAACCTTAAAATCACAGATGATTCAATCACTTTTACTAAGAATGGGAAAACTATAGAAGGTCAATATGTATATGATGGAAAAGAAGTATTGAATTATGAAAAAGGGAACCGTGGTGTCCGATATGTATTTAAATTAAAAAATGAAGACAACCAAGAACTGCCAAAGTATGTACAATTTAGTGATCATAATATAGCTCCGAAAAAGGCAGCACATTTCCATATATTTATGGGGAATGATCGTGAAAAATTATTGAAAGAATTAGATAATTGGCCAACTTATTATCCTGAAAATCAAACGGGCAAAGAAATTAAAACAGATATGCTATCACATTAATATTAAAGACAGTTTATGAATATAGCTATAATTGAAAAGTTGAATGAGTAAAATTTAAATTAACGGGAATAAAAAAATACCAACACAGAGTGAGCGTAATATTTGATATACAAAATATACTTGATATAATAAATGTATCTTAATAATACAACAAACTTGGAGGTAAGATTTATGACAACATTTAAATTTGATCAAGCACATTCAGCAATTGAATTTTCAATTAAACACTTAGTGATTTCTAATGTGAAAGGTAGATTTAATGATTTTGATGCCCAAGCAGAAGGGGATATTAATGACTTAAGCACGCTTAAAGGTCAATTTACAATCAAAGCAGATTCTATCGATACGCGAGTTGCCGATCGTGACGCTCATTTAAAAGGTGAAGATTTCTTCGATGTGGAAAAATATCCTGAAATTAAATTTGAAATTACAAATACAACTGAGCAATCAGTAACAGGTAACTTAACAATTAAAGGTGAAACAAATGAGGAAACATTTGATTTATCTTATGAAGGTAAAAGTAAAAACCCAATGAATGGTGCAGAAACTGTTGGTTTCGTTATTAATGGTTCTGTAGACCGCGATAAATATGGTATTACATTTAATCAACCATTAGAAACAGGTGGTTTAATGTTAGGTAAAGAAGTGCATTTCCAAGTGAGTTTAGAATTTGCGCTTGAAGATTAAAATTTAATCATTCGTTATTAATAATTAGACAGACTGGGACATTGATATCATGTTCCAGTCTGTTTTGTTATTTAGTTAATCTATAACAGCTAATATACTTTACTCATCACTAGCTATGTAAGATGAGTAATGCTTGGATAAATAATCAATGTTTATAAATATTAATTTATTGCTTATAGCTCGTAGGAGAAAATTTTAACTTTATTTACTTTCTAATACATATTAAAGCGTATGAATTGGGTATAAGTTATTTAAGAAAGGGGAGATACAATGGGAGTGGACTTACCAAAGGTAGGCAAACCGGCAACCAATGCTCTGAAAGCTCAAGGAATTTCAAGTTTAGAAGATGTAGCACGCTATGATAAGACTACGCTATTAGATATTCATGGTGTTGGACCTAAGGCGATTGATATTTTGGAAAAGGCATTAGCTGAACATGGTCTAGACTTTAAAAATATATTAGGACACGAATTACCCTTTGAACTCATAGGTGATTTAAAATGCGACAATGCACCAAAGCAACGCATTATGTTGGATTTTTTAATTGCTTCTGCATTAGTAAATAAAGAACAACTGATAGCAGTATTAAGTGAGGACTTTATTTGGAAAGTTCCTGGTGCATTTGAATTGAAAGGTCTAGATGCCTTTTATGATGAACTGAGTGAACATCAAGTAGATATTAAACAAATAGTTATAAACGATAATATTTCACATGGTAAGGTAGGTTCAATGCATGGTGAACAATTGCAAAGCGATGGTTCGAAATTATGGTTCGCAGATTTCTTTGAATTTGAAAGTCATAAGAAAAATGCCAAGATTAAAACAGTGACATCATATGTCATTATGGATGAAGGAGAATCTTAAGATGAGTATCAAAATAGACAATAATAAAATTATTTTTACACGAACTTTTAATACATCAGCAGAAAAATTGTTTAATGCATATACAGATGAACAATTATTTAAAGCTTGGTTTCATCCTGAAGGTGCATCTACTGAAATATTTAAATTTAATGTACAAGATGGTGGAGACGCATTTTTTGCGATTCATACACCTGAAGGTACAAGTTATACGGTTACAGAATATAAGCAAGTAAAAGCACCAACAACAATCGATTATTATGACTATTTTGCAGACAGTGAAGGAAATAGAGCGGACAATATGGCGGGGATGCATAATATAATTACATTTAATCAGCTTAATAAGGATGAAACTGAAATTGAGTCTGTATCAGTGTTGCCAGATGCCCAATCGGCACAACAGTTGCTCGACATGGGAGTTGAAGCGGGTATGAATAGTACCTTTGACAATTTAGAGAAGTTAGTTAAGACCTTATAAATGTCAAAAATATGTTAAAAATACACTGCCTCTTTTTTAATTATTCTCGATATAATATTAGTGAAAAGAGGTGAGTGCTTTGAATAAACGTTATGTAAAAGTTTTATTTCTTTATTCATTCAGTACTTTAATACCAACATTGCTATTAAATGAGAAATGTATGAGTAATCATGGATTCAAATGGTTTACACGAACTTTAGCAGGTTATGGTATTTTTGCATATGGTTTAAAGGTTTTAAGCAAATTTAAAGCCAATGCATAATATCCAAGCAGTGATTCTAGGCTGGATAGCTATATATTAATATAATAATAAAACAACCAATTCAACTATTATCTAACTGAATTGGTTGTTTTAAATTTTAAGAATTTAATTAGCTTTCTAAATCTTCGCCATTCGTTTCTATTACTTTTTTATACCAATCGAACGAATCTTTCTTTTTACGTTCTAATGTGCCATTACCTGCGTTGTCTCTGTCCACATATATTAAACCATAACGTTTTTTCATTTCTCCTGTGGTAAAGGAAATAATATCAATAATTCCCCAAGGTGTATAACCCATTAAGTCAACGCCATCTTCATCAACTGCTTTTATAGCTGCATCAATATGTGCTTTTAAATAATCAATACGATAACTATCATGTATTTCGCCTTTTTCATCAAATTCATCAATCGCACCGAAGCCATTTTCTACAATAAATAATGGTATTTGATATCGATCATATAAGACATTTAAGGTATATCTTAATCCTGTTGGATCGATAGCCCAACCCCAATCGCTTTGTGTAATATACGGATTATCAACAGAATTTGCTAAGCCGCCATTGGTAACATTTTCTCCAGTATATGTTTCGGCGTCGTGCTTAACAACAGTTGTCATATAATAACTAAAGCCAATATAGTCAACTGTACCTGCTTTTAAGATTTCGTCGTCTCCATCTTGCCAACCAATGTCATATCCTTTTTGTTCGAACATCTTATTTGCGTAGCTAGGATAATAACCTCGAACTTGAACATCAGGGAAGAAATAGCGTAATCGGTTCGCTTTTACTGATTCCATCATATCTTCAGGATTGCAAGAATAAGGATAAATCGCTACATGTGAAATCATAAGTCCGATTTCGAAATCTGGGTTAATGGCTTTGCCAATTTTGACTGCTTTAGCACTAGCGATTAATTCGTTATGTGCAACTTGATATAGTATTTCTTCAGGATTTTCATCTTCACCAACTTGCACACCCGAATTCGTCCATAAGAATATAGGATTATCAGTATCCATTTGATTATTGATTTCGTTAAAGGTCATCCAATATTTAACTTTATTCTTATAGCGTTCGAATACGACTTCTGCAAAGTGGGCAAAAAAGTCTGCAACTTTACGATTTCTAAATCCACCATATTCTCTAGCAAGATGTAAAGGCATTTCAAAGTGAGAGAGCGTAATAACTGGTTCGATGCCATATTTTAATAATTCATCAAAGACATTATCATAAAATTGTAATCCCTCTTCATTTGGTTCACTTTCATCTCCGTTTGGGAATATACGAGACCACGCAATAGATGTTCTTAAACATTTAAGTCCCATTTCATTGAATAATGCAATGTCTTCTTTATAACGGTGATAAAAATCAATTCCAATATGATTCGGATAATATTCATTAGGATCGACATCTTGTGTAATCTTTCGAGCTTTACCGTGTTCACCAGCTGTCATGACATCGATAACACTGAGGCCTTTACCTCCTTGGTCATAACCACCTTCAAATTGATTGGCAGCAAGTGCGCCACCCCATAAAAAGTCTTTAGATAATTTAGTCATATGAATCAAGCTCCTTTAATATTATTTACTAATGACAGTCATTAATTTGTCCTCGTGTGTTACAGATGCTTCGGCGTTGACTATAACTTCTTCGAACTCACCAGAGTTAGTGATAATAATTGGAATGACTGTGTCATACCCTTGTTGTTCGAGCTGCTCCTTATTGAAATTTAATAAAGGTTGATTACGGTCGATTTTTTCATGTTCTTGTACAAGTAATTCAAAGCCTTCACCGTTTAATTGAACGGTATCCAATCCAACATGAATCAATATTTCTACACCAGTCGTAGAGGTTATACCAATTGCATGTTTGCTAGGTGCTATCATACTGACGACACCTTCGATTGGTGAGACAACTGTGTTTTCACTTGGCTGAATTGCTAACCCTTTACCCATCATTTCTTGTGCAAAAATAGGATCATTAACTTCAGATAATGGCAATACAGTACCTTTAATTGGGCTAAATACAGTTGTTTCTAAATTATCATCAAGGATAATCGCATTTGGATTATTATCTTCAGCTGTATCGGCGACTTCTTCTGTAGTATCCTCTCCATAACCAAATATTTGGATTAATATAATAGGTAAAATAATGGCAATGGCACTCCCAATTAATATCCCCCAAATAGAAGTTGGATTATCACTGCTATAACCATTGACTACTGTGATTGGACCTGGTAAACCTGCATAGGCATAGTACTTAGGATTAAAGAAACTAGCAACAAATGCACCAATGGCACCACTAATACAAGCAATAAGGAATGGTTTTTTAAAGCGAATGTTTATACCATACATGGCAGGTTCTGTGATACCAAAGATTGCTGTGATACCTGCGGATGATGATACACGTTTGATTTCAGTGCTTTTTGCTTTGAGAAAGACACCAATTACTGCTCCGAATTGTGAGATTACTGCGATAGTTTGAAAGGCCTGGAATGCGTCACTCTTATGTTGTTCGAAATTAGCCAAGATCACTGGCGTAATACCCCAATGTACACCGAAAATTACAAATACTTGCCAGAAACCGCCGATGAGTGCGCCGGCTAACCAAGGTGCAACGGCAACGAGATAATTAAAGCCGCTAGCGATACCGTGTGCAACTAAAGTTGAAATAGGACCTATAACTAATAGTGTCAATGGCACCATAATGATAATGCTGAAAAATGGAGTGAATAATGGTTTAACAACATCATGTATCCATTTATTTAAGTATTTTTCAACATAAGAAAGGATCCACACCAATAGTAATGGTGGTAACACCGATGACGTATAACTTGTTTCGGTCAATGGAATACCAAATAGATTTACGCTTTCTCCGTGTTGTATTTTACTTACGATACCTGTTAAATCAGGACTGACAAGTGCTGCAGCACAAGCTACTGCAATATACATATTTACGTTGAAATGTCTTGAAGCGGTGATAGCGATAAAGATTGGTAAGAATGTAAAGGGTGCCCAGGAAATAAAGTTAAACACCTCATAAGTTCCTGTGTGTTTAAATGCTGGTGCTATAAGATTGATCACGATGAGCAGACCTTGTAATATACCAGCGGCAGCTAAAATATAAATAAAAGGTGCAAATACTGCAGACATAGTTGCCACAATTCTGTTTACAATAGTACCTTTATTTTCTGATTCAGGTTGTGAATCGGCATTTGCATTATCTCCCGTTAATGCTTCAAATGATTTATAAACTTCACCGACATTATTTCCAATGACCACTTGGAATTGACCATTATTTTCTACGACGGTAACGACGCCATCTATGGCGGCAACTTTCTTATGAGCATCAGGTATAGAGCGCTTTAACACTAAACGTAGTCGGGTTGCACAGTGTGTACTGTTAACAAGATTGTCTTCACCGCCGACAGCATCTAGTATTTGTTGCGCTAACACTTGGTTTTTATCTGCCATTCGATACAGCTCCTTTTATTATTAAAAATTAATCACATCACATGTAAGCGATTTATTTCATTATAATTATACCGGTATAATTTGTAAAGACCCTAACAAAAATATAGTCGATGTGTTAAAATGAGGTTCATGTTATAATGGTTTGAATTTTAATGTAAGAGGGGTAGACGAATGCTCAAATATGAACAAATAGCATTACAAATCAATGCATATATTGCTGAAGGTAACTATCAAGCTGGAGATAAACTACCTAGTGTAGAGACTTTGAAAGCTCAATATGAAGTAAGTAAGAGTACGATTATTAAAGCTTTAGAAGCTTTAGAAAAGAAAGGGAGAATCTACCAAGCGCGTGGCAGTGGTATTTATGTTCGTAATCCAAAAAGAGATGGTTATTTAAATTTATTTTCATCAAGTGGATTTAGTGATGAAATTGTGGGTCACTCAGTTACAAATGATGTGATTAGAGTAGAAGAAGTCATCGCTCCAGAAGAAGTTCGCCAAAAATTAAAGCTTGATAAAGATACAGAAGTTTATGTCTTAGAACGTATTGTGCATATTGATGGTAAGGTATTGTGCTATGAACAATCTTATTTCAACAAAGATATTGTGCTGTATTTAGATACTTCAATTGCAGAGGGGTCTATTTTTAGATATTTAGAACAACGCATAAAGGTTAAAATTGGATTTTCTGATATTTACTTTACTGTCGATAAATTAAATAGTGAGGAAGCGCCATTGTTAAATTTATCAACGGGTGAGCCATGCTTAAGATATGAACAGGTATTTTATACTACGACTGGCGTCCCTTTTGATTGTTCACAATTGATATATCATTATGAGAATGCACATTTTTATATTCCTTCACAAAAATAAAGGCTAGACTATAACATCGCATTATTGTGTAGTGGGGTGCTATAGTCTAGCTTTGTTCATTTAGAATTTATTAATTGAAACGGTTAATTACGTCTTGGATAGAATAATGATTTAATTGATTTAGTATAGTTTGATCTACCTCACTATAGATAGAATCTAAGGCACTGCTAATATTCTTTCCAACAAAGCAATCTGGATTTGTATTGCCATGAATTTTTGCAAAGTGAGTTTCTTCATCAAAAATAATTTGAAATACTTGACCCAAAAATATCGAAGTTGCAGGTTGTTTCAAACTGTAACCTGAAACGCCTTGACTACTATCAATTAGATTACCTTCCTTTAAGAAACGACAGATTTTTCTAACGAGTGTAGCGTTACTATTAATACTCGATGCTATATATTGACTTGAAACGGGTTCTTGTTCAGTAGCTAATAGTGTAAGTATATGAATGGCAACAGAAAATTGTGTGTTCATATTGTGCCTCCTTTGCAACGAACTTGTGCTTTAAATTGATACATGTTGATTTTACGTCATTTACTGCTTAGACGCAATGAAAGAAGTTATAGGATGATGAGCGAGAAGCTAAATATATATTGATGTATCCTAGCCATTGCATAGTGATACAGAATCATTAAATTTGTTAATGCAATTTAAAACGTTTCAATTGACTACTAGTAGTATAAACAATATTGTATTCATATGATTCAATAGAAGTTATGTGTATTGTATATGATAACTTGTATCGATAAATATATTAGCATAAGGAAGTGACAACATGTCTGAATATAATATTCGTGTGGCAAATCAAGGCGATGCTGAGGAAATACAAAGACTTATGTATGAAGCATTTACACCTCTTAGAGAGCTAGGCATTGATTGGCCGTCTGTCAATGCAGACGTCGATTTAGTAGAACAAAATATCAAAACAAGTACGACATTTGTCCTTGAAAATGATAAAGAAATTATATCTACCATTACGGTACGTTATCCATGGGAAGGAAAACGACGCATTTCTGTATATCCATTTGTCTGGTGGTTTGCGACAAAGCCGAGTTATGATGGTCGTGGTTTAGGTAGTAAATTATTGAAATATGTTGAAGAAACATACTTAAGAGACACATTAAAAGCACCAGCTGTAACACTAGGAACATCAGCAAGAAAACATCCATGGTTGTTGGATATATACAAGAAACGTGGATATGAAGTATACGCAGAACATGAGAATAAAGATGGTGACTTAGGTGTTATTATGAGAAAAGTATTGATACCAGAAAAGTTTGATGAAGAAGTATTAGGTCAGCCACCATTCTAATCATTCATATTACAGGGAATCCCTTTATTACTAAGCTAAGGGGATTCCCTATTTTTACGTATAAATGTGAAAACAATCACAAATATAGCCGAAATTATATTACAATGCAAGTGTATAGAGGAGGGTTAGATGTGGTGGTAAATATACTTGTGTTACATGGTATGAATCGTCCAGGTGTTAATGAAAGTGTAAGAGAAAATTTTGAGCAATTATTTAACGATGCTCAATTAAAGTATCACTTGGCCTTTCTAGAAGGCGATACACAAACATTAAAGCAAGTGGTTGAATTACTGATAAGTAAAGGGATAAAGCACTTTAATATTATTCCTATATTATTATTTCCTGCTAAACATTACTTTGAAGATATACCTAATATTTTGAAAGATATAAAAAGAAATTATCCACCAATGAATTACATCATCGCTGAACCTTTAGGTACACATCAAACTATCTCAAATATAGTGAAAAATAAAATTGCTAACACGTTAATAAAGAATGACAAAGTTCAATCAGTCGTATTGTTAGCACATGGCAGTTCTACATACACTGAACCACGACAAGCAGTGCAACATTTAGCTCAGTCGTGCGATGTGTTTGGCATACCTATTCAAACTGTATTGCTTTATGGTGAAGGTAATTATGTAGAGCATTTAGAAAAAATGCTCAAGCAATATCCCCAAACATTAATTGTGCCATTATTTCTTAGAGATGGCTATTTAGTTCAAAGGACTAAACAAAATATTAGGCAACAAGCATTTGCTGAATACGTGACATTTGCTTCAGCAATTAACTTCGTGCCTGATTTAGCAAAAGTAATTAAAGATAGAATAAACGAATTAGAGGTGTTAGCAAATGTATGCTATGCAAGTTAATTTAACAGGGAAACATGTTGTGATTATCGGTGGTGGACGGGTCGCCTATCGAAAAGTACAACAATTACTTAAGGAGGACATGCACGCTATTACAATTATCAGCAAAACATTTTTACCGGAATTTTTTGCAATAACACATGCTAACTTAAAGTTAATTACTAAATGTTATGACGCGAATGATATTAAAAATGCGAATTTAATAATTGCTGCTACAGATGATAAGGAAGTGAATAATCAAGTTGCTAAAGATGCTCATATTGATCAATGGGTAAACAATGTCAGCGATAAAGAACAATCTGACTTTTATAATGTTTCACAGTTTACAGTCGATAATGTGACAGTACAGATTATTTCTGAAGGTAAAGATTATCACAAGGTAAAGACGTTAACGACAGAGATAAAGGAATATCTAAATTGTAGTGATGAGGAGGATAAAAATGACTAAAGAAAGATTAGTAATGATAGGAAATGGTATGGCGGGTATCAGAACAATTGAGGAGATACTGGAACGAGATGATCAAAAATTTGAAATTACGATAATAGGCAAAGAGCCATATCCCAATTATAACCGTATAATGTTATCTAATATTTTACAAAAGAA
Organism: Staphylococcus sp. 231237_7MaSpsaltlick; assembly: GCF_043107035.1. Taxonomy (NCBI): domain Bacteria; kingdom Bacillati; phylum Bacillota; class Bacilli; order Caryophanales; family Staphylococcaceae; genus Staphylococcus; species Staphylococcus sp. 231237_7MaSpsaltlick. The sequence goes on along the minus strand of NZ_JBICNX010000008.1, from coordinate 180,136 downwards.
GATGACTCAAACTGATATTATTATGAATGACTTTGACTGGTATGAATCACATGACATACATCTTGTTATTGATGATCCGGTTACTGAAGTGGATAAATTACAAAAGCAAGTGATGACACAAAGTGGTCTGACTTTTGAATATGATATTTGTATATTTGCAACAGGTTCTAAAGCATTTACATTACCTATACCAGGCTCAACCTTTCCTAGTGTAATTGGTTGGCGTACTTTAGAAGATACTGAAAAAATGATTGAAATTGCTAAAACCAAGAAACATGCGATTGTCATAGGTGGCGGATTATTGGGCTTAGAATGTGCGAGAGGTTTATTAGACCAAGGTATGGAAGTTACTGTTATACATCTCGCAGATTGGTTGATGGAAATGCAACTAGATAAAAAAGCAGGCATGTTATTACAAAATGATTTAATTGCACAGGGTATGAAGTTTAAATTAAATGCAAGTACAGAAGAAATCATAGGTGACACAGATGTAACTGGAATTAGATTAGCTGATGGAACAAAGTTATTAGCAGATCTTGTGGTTATGGCAGTAGGAATAAGACCATATAATGAAGTTGCCCGGCAATGTGGATTGGAAGTCAATAGAGGTATTGTTGTAAATGATTATTTACAGACGAGTGATGATTCAATTTATGCAATTGGTGAATGTGCCGAACATAATGGGCTAGTCTATGGTTTAGTGGCCCCATTATATGAACAAGGACAGGTGCTTGCAGATTATTTAACTGATAGAGAAACTACAGGTTATCACGGCTCTACAACATTCACTTCTTTAAAGGTATCTGGCTGTGACTTATACAGTGCGGGCTATATTAAAGAGGATGATATAACTAAAGGTATTGAGATGTTTGATAGTGTCAATATGTACTATAAAAAAGTATTTTTAAGAGAAGGCAAGCTTGTTGGTGCAGTACTTTATGGTGATGTTGCCGATGGACCAAGATTCTTTAATATGATGAAACAAGATCAATCTCTCGACGACTATACTTTAGTTTCAATGTTACATAAAGGCACTGAAACTGAAAGTAATAATGTTGCAGCATTGAGTGATGACAGTACAATTTGTGGATGTAATGGCGTGTCAAAAGGGAAAATAGTGACAGCCATAAAGGAAGAAGGATTAACAAGCGTTGATGAAGTAACAAAGTTAACTAAAGCAGGTAATTCATGTGGTAAATGTAAGTCACAGATAAACGAATTGCTGCAACATACGTTAGGTGATGATTTTGTTGCTGCCAAACCAGCTGGTATTTGTGCATGTACAGATTTAACACGTGACCAAATTGTCACTCAAATTAGAGCTAAAGGTTTAAAAACATCGAAAGAAGTCCGACATGTTTTACAATTTAAAGATAAAGGTGGTTGTCCTAAATGTAGACCGGCAATTAATTACTATTTAAATATGGTCTATCCACATGATCATGAAGATGAAACGGCATCTAGATTTGCTAATGAAAGATATCATGCGAATATTCAAAATGATGGTACATTTTCAGTGATACCTCAAATGCGTGGTGGGGTGACAGATGCTGATCAACTCATTCAATTAGGTACGGTTGCTAAAAAATATCAGATTCCTTTAGTAAAGGTTACAGGTTCTCAGCGTATAGGTTTATACGGTGTTAAGAAGGAACTATTGCCACAAATTTGGGATGATTTAGGTATGCGTTCGGCTTCAGCTTATGGTAAAAAGACGCGTTCAGTTAAGAGTTGTGTAGGTAAATCTTTTTGTCGATTTGGTACACAAGATACAACTAAGTTAGCGATTCGTTTAGAAAGCACATTTGAATATATAGACACACCACATAAATTTAAAATGGGCGTTTCAGGTTGTCCAAGGAGTTGTGTCGAATCAGGTGTTAAAGACTTTGGCGTAATTGGTGTTGAAAATGGATTCCAAATCTATATCGGTGGTAATGGCGGTACTGAAGTAACGGTAGGGCAGTATTTAACGACGGTTGAAACCGAAGATGAAGTCGTAAAGTTGTGCGGTGCATTGATGCAATACTATAGAGAAACAGGTATTTATGCAGAGCGTACAGCACCGTGGTTAAATCGTCTTGGTTTTGATCGTGTAAAAGATGTCATTTTAAATGAAACACAACAAACACAGTTATTCCAGAGAATTATGGAAGCAAAAGAAGTGGTACAAGCGGAACCTTGGCAACAAATTTCAAGTCAGGAAAAAGAAAGCGCACGCTTCGCAGTTGAGGAGGTATAAATAGATGGCACAAAGAAAAATTAGAGTAGCGCATTTGGAAGAGTTACAGCCATTGATCGGTAAGAAAATACTGGTTGAGAATAAAGAAATCGGTCTGTTTTTAACTGAGGGTGGAAATGTTTATGCGGTCAATAATATTTGTCCACACAAAAATGGACCATTGAGTGAAGGTATAGTTAGTGGTGAATTTGTATACTGTCCACTTCATGATCAAAAGGTAGATTTGACGACAGGAATAGTTCAAGAACCTGATACCGGATGTGTAGAATCTTATAAAGTAGAAATCATCGACGAGGATGTCTATGTATGCCTGTAATCAATTACGGTAAAGTTTATCTTATAGGTGCAGGACCTGGAGATCCTACATTACTTACAAGACAAGCAGAACAGTTAATAAAAAGGGCTGATGTAATCTTATATGATCGCTTGGTAAATCCATTTATACTACAGTTGGCAAGACCGGAAATTCCCATTATCGATGTTGGGAAATTACCTTATAGTAAACATGTTAAACAAGATGAAATTAATGAATTGTTGATCGAAACTGCATCGAAATATGACCTAGTTGTGAGACTTAAAGGTGGAGACCCTGCTGTGTTTGGTAGAGTGTACGAAGAAGTAGAAATATTAAATAAGATGCACATAGATTATGACATTATACCTGGTATCACTTCATCAACTGTAGCTATGGCACATCTTGGTTTAGGGTTCACAATACGTGATATAGCTACGAGTGTGACATTTACTACAGGGCATTTTAAAGATAATTCCGATAAACCTTTCGATATCAATGGATTATTAAATTATGGTACCTTAGCGATTTATATGGGAATTAGAAATATTGATAGCATAATGAAAGAAATCTATAACAAGACACACACTAATTTTCCAGTTGTTGTATGCTTTGATGTGACAGGGCCAATGGAACAATATGTTACAGGGACAGTATTAAATATTGTAGATAAATTAAAGGATGTCACCAATAATAGTAAACCAGGGCTTATCATCATAGGACATGTTATTGGTAAATTGAATATGGGTGAAGGATTAACGGTCAAATATAGAACAAAATATTTAGTGCAAGGGACACGTACTCATGCGATTGACAAGGCTTTTGAATTATACGCGCAAGGTGACTGGTGTATGATACTTCCTAATGATATAGAACAACTACATCCATCACAAAGGGCGTTAATAGAAACGTATTTAAAACAATCTTTTGATTTGAAAATAACAGTAAAGTAACAATAAATACACATAAAAACATAACTATGTATAAATCTAAGACGATTGACCAAAAATGGTTATTAATGCTCAATAAATCAACTACTGCGGTTTACTTCGTGAACATTAGTGGACATCATTCAATTAAATATCTTTCACTTTCTTTTCTTTTAAATCTTACAATAATAGATGGAAAAAAATAAAATTATGAAGAATAGAATGACTTAAATTGTAACCATTTAACATGGTCATAAAATAATAAGGGGATTTTCCTATGCATTTAGGAAAATCCCTAATTTTTGTATATTGTGAAAAAATGTACAATGTTTATGAAATATATTAATAAGCGAAGTGATTTCAGTTAAAAGGAACGAACTTGTGAGAGGGTGTATAAAATGAAAAAGTTTGGGCTTAAATTTTTTAAACCAACAGAAAAATTTAATGGTAATTGGTCAATCTTAGAGAGCAAAAGTCGTGAATGGGAGAAAATGTATAGAGAGCGATGGAGTCATGATAAAGTTGTGAGAACCACACATGGTGTGAATTGTACTGGTTCTTGTTCGTGGAAAGTTTTTGTTAAAAATGGGGTTATTACTTGGGAAAATCAACAAATCGATTATCCTAGTTGTGGTCCTGACATGCCTGAATTTGAGCCAAGAGGGTGTCCGAGAGGTGCATCATTTTCATGGTATGAATATAGTCCATTACGTGTTCGATATCCATATATAAGAGGAAAGCTTTGGGAGTTATGGACTGTAGCATTAAAGGAACATCATGATAATACTGTTGCAGCGTGGGCATCTATCGTTGAAGATGAAGAAAAAGCCAAAATTTATAAACAAGCACGAGGTAAAGGTGGCTTAGTTAGAACAAATTGGAAAGATGTATCACAACTGATTTCGGCACAAATCATATATACGATTAAAAAATATGGTCCTGATAGAATTGCTGGCTTTACACCAATACCTGCGATGTCGATGTTAAGTTACGCATCTGGAGCACGATTCATTAGTTTACTTGGGGGAGAGATGCTAAGTTTTTATGATTGGTATGCAGATTTACCACCAGCATCACCACAAATTTGGGGTGAGCAAACAGATGTACCAGAATCAAGTGATTGGTACAATGCGTCATATATTATCATGTGGGGATCAAATGTGCCATTAACTAGAACTCCAGATGCTCATTTTATGACTGAGGTTCGTTACAAAGGAACAAAGGTTGTATCAGTAGCACCAGACTATGCTGAGAATGTTAAATTTGCGGATAATTGGTTATCTCCAAATCCTGGAACGGATGCAGCAGTAGCACAAGCGATGACACATGTTATTTTACAAGAGTTTTATATTGATAATCCTAATGAGCGCTTTATCAATTATTCAAAACAATATACAGATATGCCATTTGTCATCATGTTAGATAAAGATGATAAAGGATATAAAGCAGGACGTTTTTTAAGGGAAAATGATATTACATCTAAAACAACGAATGGTGATTGGAAACCTGTTATTTTTGATGGTAATAGTGAGCGTTTAACTGTACCAAATGGAACTATTGGACAAAGATGGGAACAAGGTAAGGCATGGAACTTAAAGCTTGAAGATGAACAAGGGCAACCGATTAATCCATTGTTATCATTTGCTGAGTTAGACCATGAACACGTTGATATTCAATTTCCTTATTTCGATAATAATGGCAATGGTATTTTTGAAAGAACAATTCCCGTCAAAAAGATTACTTTGGAAAATGGTGAAGAAAAATATATTACTACAGTGTTTGATCTAATGGCGAGTCAATATGGTGTGAAACGCTTTGACCATTCGTTAGAAGCCAATAGTTATGAAGATAAAACATCATACTACACACCAGCATGGCAAGAACAAATTACAGGTGTGAAACAGGATTTAGTTATACGAGTTGCCCGTGAGTTTGCACAAAATGCCATCGATACTGAAGGTAAATCCATGATAATAATGGGTGCAGGGATTAATCATTGGTTTAATTCAGATACGATTTATCGGTCAATTATTAATTTAATCTTGCTTTGTGGTTGCCAAGGTGTAAATGGTGGGGGTTGGGCTCACTATGTAGGACAAGAAAAATGTAGACCAATTGAAGGGTGGAATACAATTGCCTTTGCAAAAGATTGGCAAGCACCTCCACGATTACAAAATGGAACAAGTTGGTTCTATTTTGCTACAGACCAATGGAAATATGAATTATCAACTGTAGATAGTTTGAAATCACCATTAGCAGATCACATTAAACATAAGCACCCAGCAGATTATAATGTATTAGCAGCGAGAGCTGGATGGTTACCATCCTATCCTCAATTCGATAAAAATAGTTTATCTTTTGGTGAAGATGCGAAAGAAGCAGGAGAGTTCAATAACGAACAAGTCATACAGCGTGCTGTTGAATCTGTAAAAGCACGTAAAACTAAATTTGCAATAGAAGATCCAGATGCTAAACAGAACCATCCTAAAACATTATTCTTATGGCGCTCTAATTTAATTTCAAGTTCTGCAAAGGGCCAAGAATATTTTATGAAACACTTATTAGGAACAAAATCAGGATTATTAGCAAATCCAAATGAAAATGATAAACCAGAAGAAATTAAATGGAGAGAAGATACTGAAGGAAAGTTAGACTTACTTGTATCTTTAGATTTCCGTATGACATCAACGCCTTTATATTCTGACATTATTTTACCAGCGGCAACTTGGTATGAAAAACATGATATCTCATCAACAGACATGCATCCATTTGTTCATCCATTTAACCCAGCTATTGATCCGTTGTGGGAGTCGCGTTCAGATTGGGATATCTTTAAGTTATTAAGTAAAACTGTATCCGAAACAGCTGAAAAATATATGCCAGGAAATTATAAAGATGTTGTAACAGCACCACTTGCACATGATTCAGAACAAGAAATCGCGAACGTCAACGGTATTGTTAAGGATTGGACTAAAGGAGAAATAGAAGCAATACCTGGAAAGACAATGCCTGCATTTAAAGTTGTTGATCGTGATTATACAAAAATATTTGATAAATATGTAACAGTTGGACCATTGTTAGAAAGCACTAAAATCGGTGCACATGGTGTTAGTTATTTTGTAAAAGAACAATATGATGAATTAAAAGGATTGGTTGGAACTTGGGAAGAAGCAGATCATGAATCTGTGAAACACCAGCGGCCACGTATCGATACTGCCAGAAGAGCAGCAGATGTTGTTCTCAACCTTTCTTCTGCAACAAATGGGAAATTATCACAAAAATCTTATGAAGATTTAGAGCAACAAACTGGTATGACTTTAAAAGATATCTCAAGTGACAGAGCATCTGAAAAGATTTCATTCTTAAATATTACAGCACAACCAAGAGAAGTAATACCAACAGCAGTATTTCCTGGTTCAAATAAAAATGGTCAACGTTATTCACCATTTACTACAAATATTGAGCGTCTTGTACCATTTAGAACATTAACAGGTAGACAAAGTTATTATATTGATCATGAAATATTCCAACAATTCGGTGAAAGCTTACCTGTGTATAAACCAACATTGCCACCTTTAGTATTTGGTAATGATGATAAACAAATAGTCGCAGATAAAGAAACGTTAGTCTTACGTTATTTAACGCCACATGGGAAATGGAATATCCATTCGACTTATCAAGATAATCAACACATGCTGACACTCTTTAGAGGTGGGCCTACTGTTTGGATTTCAAATGAAGATGCTGCGGCACATCATATTGCCGATAATGAGTGGCTAGAAGTATATAACAGAAACGGTGTAGTAACTGCTAGAGCTGTCGTCTCTCACAGAATGCCTAAAGGTACTATGTTTATGTATCATGCACAAGATAAGCATATCGAAACACCCGCTTCACATATTACTGACACTAGAGGTGGATCACATAATGCGCCAACACGTATTCACCTTAAACCAACTCAACTCGTGGGTGGTTATGCTCAAATTAGTTATCACTTTAACTACTATGGACCAATTGGAAACCAAAGAGATGTGTACGTAGCAGTAAGAAAACTTAAGGAGGTTGATTGGCTTGAAGATTAAAGCACAAATTGCAATGGTATTAAATTTAGATAAATGTATTGGTTGTCACACGTGTAGCGTTACTTGTAAAAGTACATGGACCAATCGACCTGGTGCAGAATATATGTGGTTTAACAACGTTGAAACAAAACCAGGTATTGGCTATCCGAAACGCTGGGAAGATCAGGAACAATACAAAGGTGGATGGTACCTAAATAAAAAAGGGAAATTAGAATTAAAATCAGGTAGTAGATGGTCAAAAATTGCATTAGGGAAAATATTTTATAATCCAGATATGCCAGTTATTAAAGATTATTATGAGCCGTGGACATACAATTATGAACATCTTACTAATGCAAAAGCAGGAAATCATTCACCTGTAGCTAAGGCACACTCACTATTATCAGGCAATAAATTAGATTTAGAATGGGGGCCAAACTGGGAAGATGATTTAGCTGGTGGGCATGTTACAGGACCAGAAGATCCCAATATTCAACGTATAGAAGAAGATATTAAGTTTAAATTTGATGAAACATTTATGATGTATTTACCTAGACTTTGTGAACATTGCTTGAACCCAAGTTGTGTGGCATCTTGCCCTTCTGGCGCAATGTATAAACGAGATGAAGATGGCATTGTGCTAGTAGACCAAGAGGAATGTAGAGGTTGGAGATACTGTATGACAGGTTGTCCATATAAGAAGGTTTACTTCAACTGGAAAACAAATAAAGCTGAAAAATGTACATTCTGTTTTCCAAGAATAGAGGCAGGTTTACCAACTGTATGTTCTGAAACATGTACAGGACGTATGCGTTATTTAGGCGTACTACTGTATGATGCCGATAGAGTTGAAGAGGCCGCTAGTGCAGAGAATGAACAGGAGCTATATGAAAAGCAATTGGATTTATTCTTAAATCCATATGACGAAGCGGTAATTGAACAAGCCCAAAAAGATGGTCTTTCAATGGAATGGATCGAAGCAGCACAAAATTCACCTGTCTATAAATTAGCCATTGAATATAAATTAGCATTTCCATTGCACCCTGAATATCGAACAATGCCAATGGTATGGTATTGCCCACCACTGAGTCCGATAATGAGTTACTTTGAAGGTAAACAGGCACAAGCGGGTAATAGAAATCCAGATATGATATTCCCTGCAATTGAAGAAATGCGTTTACCTATTCAATATTTAGCTAGCCTATTTACTGCTGGCGACACTGAACCTGTTAAACTTGCCTTGCAAAAAATGGCAATGATGAGAAGTTATATGCGTTCAGAAATTACAAATAAAGACTTTGATCATTCAAGGTTAACGAGACTAGGTTTAACAGAACGCCAAACTAAAGATATGTATCGTTTGCTAGCTATTGCTAAACATGAAGATAGATTTGTAATTCCGACATCACATAAAGAAGCATATATGGATACGTATCGTGCTCAAGGTAGTCAAGGGTATGGTGGAGAGTACTTCGGTTCAAATTGTGATGGTTGTGGTGTTCCAGTAGCCGTTGAATCTGGAAAATCAGGTCAAGAAATCTATAATGAACAGTTTTATGGGGGAATATTCCGTGATTAACTTTAAGCTATTTGAACAATATCAAACCTTACTTGGTTACCATGCACAGTTGTTAGATTTTCCAAATAAACAAACGTTTAAAAGTGAAACGTTTAAACAAATTGTAGATGAAACACAGCCGTCATATGAGGAACTAAAAGCTTTCAAAGCAGAGATAGAACAATATTCACTCATTGAAGTACAACAATTATATTCAGATACGTTTGATTTTAATAAAAAAGCACCGTTGTATATGACTTATAATAAATTTGATACTCAAAAGGAACGTGGTCAATTACTAGCGAAACTAAAAGTATTATATGAAATGTTTGGTTTAAAGATGGTAGATCAAGAGTTATCGGATTTTCTTCCATTGATGCTTGAATTCTTATCTGTTGCAAATTGGAATGACGATGATCGGGCAATTGATAATATTGAATTTGTCATCATGATTATAGAAGATGGTACGTTTGCAATTTCTGAGCAATTAGCGGAATCGCAAAATCCATACTATTATTTAATACGTTCGTTACGTAAAACGCTTAAGGCTTGTATTGAACTAGAACAGATGAATGAGGTGAAGTAAATGTTGAATCAATTTTTGTGGGTTATCTTACCTTATATCTGTATGGCTACATTTATAATTGGACATATTGCACGTTATAGATTTGATAAATTATCTTGGACTGCAAAATCTAGTGAATTTATTGAAAAAAAACAACTTAAATGGGGAAGTATCTTATTTCATTTAGGTATTGTTCCTGTTATTATGGGTCACTTTGTCGGTTTAGTGATACCAGCATCTTGGTTAGAGGCACTAGGTGTCAATGATCATTTATATCATATAGGTGCAGTGTATATTGGCAGTGTATTTGGTATAATAACGTTGATAGGTATGTTGCTATTAACGGCACGACGACTTTCTATTAAGAACGTTAGAAGGTTAAGCTCTGCATTAGATATAATTGTTAACATTTTCTTATTACTTATTGTATTTATGGGCTGTTACGCAACGATTGTCACTAATGCAGTTACGCCAACTTTTGATTATAGAGAAACAATTTCAATTTGGTTTAGAAATTTATTTGTATTCTCTCCTAATGCCGATTTGATGGTACAAGTACCTATTGCATTCAAAATGCATATTCTATTAGGCTTTGCGATCTTTGCACTTTGGCCGTTTACTAGACTGGTACATGTATGGAGTGTTCCTTTCACATATGCGAGTCGTAGTTATATTGTTTACCGTAAACATAAAGTGTGAATGGAGGAAATAATTTGAATTTAGTCACATTAAATGAACATTTAGATTATCAATCAGCTTTAGATAAGTTAAGGATTGATGAGGACTTTGATTTTGCGGGATTAGCATTTTACGAAAATGAAAAGCAAGTTTCACCAATAAAATGGCACTATGTCTCCGGAAATTTAAATGATCGTTATAAGTTAATTGTACTAAGAAAAGGTAAAGGATTGGCTGGTACAGTCATGAAAACAGGTAAACGTATGATTATTGAAGACGTGAACCATGATGACATTATATTTGAAAAGCATAAGTATCCAATTATTATGAGTGAATCACTGACAGCTATGATAGCTATTCCATTATGGTATGAGCACTATGTTTATGGCGTATTGTTGTTAGGCCAACGTGACAATAAACCTTTACCATTGCAACATAATCAAATTTCTATAATTAATAAATTTGGAATCTTTAAAGAAGAAGATTAGGTGATAACGTTGATTTCAAAAAATAAAGATTCATTAACTCAGTTATTATTTCAGTATTTTAATCACACTAACGAGATGATTGTTTTTGTTGATGCTTCTGGAAGTGTAATTGCAAAGAATGATGCAGCAAAGGAAATCATTGCAGAAGATAATGATTATCAAGGAATGACACATGCGATTTGTAATCGTTGTGACGGCTATACGAATGAATATGATTTACAATCATGTGTAAATTGTTTTTTAGAAGCAAAGGAAATTGGTAATTCTAGCTTTCAAGTATTTATGAAAACAACACATGGGACTATTGAGCCTTTCACAGCGACGTATCAAACTATAGATGAAGCTACAGGAGTCAAAGCATTTACATTACAAAATGTGTCACCACAAATTGAAAGACACGATAAAATGTATCAAAGACAAATGATGCAAAAGACAATACATGCACAAGAAAATGAACGCAAGCGTATTTCACGAGAATTACACGACAGCGTCATTCAAGAAATGATGAATGTGGACATTGAATTGAGATTAATGAAATATCAAAAGGATGTCGATAGCCTAATTCACAATTCGTCAAAGATAGAAGGACTTGTTACCAAATTGATTGATGATATTCGGAATTTATCAGTGGAATTGCGTCCATCTTCTTTAGACGACTTAGGATTAGATGCAGCATTTAAATCATATTTTAAACAAGTCGAAGAAAATTACGGTATACATGTGATTTATCATTGTAATTTATTAACACAACGCTTTGATAATGAAATAGAAACGGTGATATATAGAATTGTGCAAGAAGCTGTGTTTAACGCTATAAAATATGCAGAAATTGATTTCGTGGATGTTGATATAGAGGTCACTGATGAGCGATTAGTAGCTAAAGTCGTCGATAAAGGAAAGGGATTCGACAAATCAGCACAACCTAAAGGCACAGGTTTAGGATTATATGGAATGAATGAACGCGCGGAGTTAATAAATGCGAAAGTTAATATAGATACAGATATTGGGAAGGGAACAAGTGTAACAGTTGAAGTTCCATTATAAGTATATAAGGAGATTTTAAGTTGAGAATTGTAATTGCAGATGATCATGCCGTAGTACGAACTGGATTTTCTATGATTTTAAATTATCAGGAAGATATGGAAGTTGTGGGGACAGCAGCAGATGGGGTGGAAGCATATCAGAAAGTAATGCAACATAAACCAGATGTACTCATCATGGATTTAAGTATGCCACCAGGAGAATCAGGTTTAATAGCTACGAGTAAGATTAGTGACAGTTTTCCTGAAACTAAGATACTCATATTAACGATGTATGATGATGAAGAATATCTCTTTCATGTATTGAGAAACGGCGCGAAAGGTTATATCTTAAAAAATGCGCCAGATGAACAGTTATTACTAGCGGTGAGAACGATTTATCAAGGTGAAACATATATTGATGCAAAATTAACAACTTCATTAGTAAAAGAGTTCGTCAATCATTCAAATAAAGATATTAAAGATAGCACGGATCCATTTTTAATATTATCAAAACGAGAATTGGAAATCTTACCACTTATTGCCAAAGGATATGGAAATAAAGATATTGCTGAAAAGTTATACGTATCTGTAAAGACAGTGGAGGCGCATAAAACGCACATTATGCAAAAGTTAAATTTAAAATCCAAACCAGAATTAGTTGAATATGCAATGAAGAAAAAGTTAATAGACTTTTAATAGTGATACGTTTTAATCTTATGAAAGCCATATAACAATATGATTGTAGTTAATTGTATTGTTGTGTGGCTTTTAATATTGCTTACTAAATTAATGTGATACTCAGGTTGATTCGTATAGGGAATTTATATATTTACTCAAGGGAAATTCCTTATGTTCATTTTTTCACAAAGATTCTAAAATTATAGTTAAAGATATACTACTAGGTTACTCACTAGTACGAGAGTTGATTTGTTATTAGCAATACATGACTAACAAGTAATTGTGTGTAGCATTTTGACTAGAAATTAGACTTTAAATTATTGTTAAGGATGAAGGTGAATATGAATGCGAAAGTCAACGGGTAGTTTTCAATTGGTCTTGCAGACATTAAGTTTAGTGGCTGGATTTATGGCGTGGAGTATCATTGCGCCATTAATGCCGTTTATTAAAGAGGATATACAAATTAGTGGAAGTCAATTATCTATTATATTAGCTATTCCAGTTATTCTAGGTTCTGTTTTAAGGGTGCCTTTTGGTTATTTAACTAATATCATAGGGGCCAAATGGGTATTCTTTAGTAGCTTTATAATTTTATTGTTTCCAATTTACTTCTTAAGTTATGCACAATCACCTATAATGTTGATGGTTGCAGGTTTCTTTTTAGGTGTAGGTGGCGCAGTATTTTCTGTGGGAGTAACTTCAGTACCTAAATATTTTCCAAGAGCTAAAGTAGGATTAGCAAATGGAATTTATGGTATGGGGAATATCGGAACTGCCATTTCTTCTTTTTTAGCCCCTCCTATTGCCGGTATAATTGGCTGGCAATCAACAGTGAGATGTTATCTAGTCATCATCGCAATTTTTGCATTATTAATGTTCTTGTTAGGTGATGCCAATGAACAAAAAATTAAAGTTCCGTTACTACAACAATCTAAAATTTTATTTAAAGATTTGAAATTATATTACATGAGCTTTTGGTATTTTATTACATTCGGAGCATTTGTTGCATTTGGCTTGTTTTTACCAAATTACCTGGTTCAAAATTTTGAGATTTCAAGTGTTGATGCTGGTATTAGATCAGGTATATTTATTGCTTTGGCGACATTTTTACGACCTTTGGGAGGCGTATTAGGTGATAAATGGAATGCAGTTATCCTATTAATTATAGATTTTATTTTTATGATTATAGGTGCATTAATCTTAAGTTTTTCAGCACATATTATTCTATTTACAATAGGGTGTTTGTTAATTAGTCTATGTGCTGGATTAGGGAATGGTTTAGTATTTAAATTAGTGCCATTTTACTTTGCCAAAGAGTCTGGTGCAGCGAATGGTATTGTTTCCATGATGGGAGGCTTAGGTGGATTCTTCCCACCTATTGTCATTGCTTACGTTACATCAATCACTGGTACGAGCCATCTGGCATTTGTATTCTTAGCATTATTTGGTGTGATCGCAATAATAACTATGTATCATATTGTAAAACGTGATAAATTAACTTTTAAATAATAAAAAATAGGCGTCCACAGTGCAATTACATTGTGGACGTCTATTTGATAGGCTGATATATTTAAATCACTGTTCAAGTGATGGATAAGATCAAGAATATTAAATGAATATCGTTACACTTCACACCATCGTCAAATTCACTATAGTGCTACTTATAAAGTACTGTCTATTTAAATGTTAATTAATTTCAATGCGTGTTGCTTTATTTTCTTCAGCAGGTAATTTTGGCAGTGTTACACGTAAAATACCGTTATCATGCGCTGCAGTAATACCTTGTTCATTGACATTGTCAAAGTTAAATTGTCGTTTTAAATCGCTATAACTGCGCTCTTGGTGAATGATTTTGCCAGCTGAGTCTTCATCGGTATTCAATTGAGCTTGTTTTGCTTCAATAGTTAAAATGTTTTTATCGAATGCTAAACTGATATTTTCCTTTTTAATACCTGGTAATTCTGCTTCAATTAGGTAATAATCTTCAAGTTCTGTAACATCAGATTTGATTTGTGCTTGATTTGGGAATTGATCAAATATTTGCTTGCCGAAATCTTTAAATAAGTCGCTAGGGTTTACATCAAAAATTGAATTGTTAAATGGTTTCTTTTCAAAAGCCATGAGCAATCACTCCTTAATTTGTATAAAGTATTATATTAATCAATGTTAATTTGTGTTTTACTTTGTTTCATTGGTAAGTTAACGATTAGCATACCATCTTCCATTGTGGCGTTAATATTTGTAGTATCGATGTGTTTAAAAATAAATTGTCTACTTTGTTTTTTAGTATTTCTTTCACGAATCAAGTACTGTTGTTCATTTTCAGTCGCTTCATTGTCAGAACGCTCTGCTGATATTGTTAAAATGTTGTTGTCGTATTCAATGTTAATATCTTCTTTATTAAAACCAGGGAGTTCTGCGGTAATTGTATAGTTATTACTTTGTTGATAAACATTTACTTTGAAATTTGAATTTCCAAGTAGCATATTATCAAATAAATCAGTTGGTAAATGACGTGTTTGTCTATATTGAATCATCTCTAAAACACCTCTCCTTTAACTTTATGATTACATTATAAAACTATAGTCAAAGAAAGTCAAAGTCAAAGGCTTATACGTTTGAAAATTTTATTATATTGATATTGTAGTAGGTGACTAGAAGGCATTGATTAAATAAATTGAGCGCTGATAGATAAAGTTAAATATAAAAAAGAGGCAACTAAAAGATATAGAACGTCAACGTTAATGCAACTTCCTACTTTTAATCTACCTCGTAAGTATATATTAAATTTCTTTTGTAAAATGTTTATTTACAAATTTTTGTAATGTTTCCTTTAAGTCGATAGCTTCTTCTTTGTCCATATCAAATTCACTAAAGACTTTTTTAGAGATACCTAATAACGGCTCTTTTACGTTTATTCCTTTTTCAGTTAACGCAATTTGTAAATTACGTTCATCATCAAGTTCACGTGTTCTTGTTACGTAACCTTTTTTCTCAAGTTTTTTTAATAAAGGTGTTAGTGTACCTGAATCTAAGAATACACGTTCTCCAAGTGTTTTGATATTAATCTTGTCTTCTACTTCAATTGCGAGTAGAACGATATAACCTGTATAAGTTAAATCAAATTCTTTTAAATATGAAGTATATTTTTTAATTATTTCCTTTGAAGAAACATAGAATAGAAAACAAAGTTGTCTTTCTAGGTTACTATCTTTTTCCTTCATTTAATCACCCCTTTTGAATGTTAACCTTATTATGAAGTGTAGGCGCTGTCAAGGAATGGTTGCGCCCACTTAGTGTTTGAAAATTATTAGATTTCGATAAATATTATAACTTAAAACGTAATGTTTACGACAACACATTTGTTCAAAAGTAAATGATTGTATGCTTTTGATATGTATTTGCTAGTTGCATATATAGTTAATATAAGAAGATTTTGTTACAAAAATACCTTTACTCTTTATAAATTTATTATTATAAGTCATACTATTATCATTGTAGATAATAATATATAAAATACATTAAAACATTACGCTTAACGCTAAGCTATTTTAAATGAAATTGGTTGAACTAAAGGAGAATTAAGATGAAGACATTTTTTAAAATTTTTGGGCTTCTAGTGGTGTCATTGATTATTGCAATTGCATTTTTCTTTGGCTTAAGAACTTATCAAGGTCATAAAAATTTAGAGTTAGTAGATCACTATTTGAAAGAACAAAATTTAACGCAACAAGTTAAATCTGAAAAAACACTCTATAGTGCTAAAAAAGGGTTATACTATAAAGAAGTTAAATTTAAAGATGATCCAGATGTAACTTATGTGGTTCAACCTATCGCTACTTATAAAGGCATTGTGGTTCAAGCTTTTGATTCAGAAACAAAAGAGAATATTAAGCATGCAAAACATAATAAATTCGAGAAAGATTATAAGCCTAAAAAATAATTAATCATTATAAATGTTATTAGCACTATAAGCTAAACAATAATGAATAGGTATCATTTCTAATCATACATTATCGCTGAGCCAGTAGTTATCTTTAACAAGGTAGCTACTGGCTTTTTTTATCTGCGTATGATTTCGCTTACATTATATATGTTACTCAAATATATATAATGGTAAAAGAGAAGTTGGTTTCAACAGGGAGACCTTAACAATAAAGCAAGATTATCGTTAAATGATTATCTTTAAATTTAAATCAATGTAAATCGTACTAGAAGGTCAATTTAAAGGTATGTTACTTATTTACATAAGTTTGGTGTAATTAGTTATATAAAATAGTGATTTGTACTTTATAGCATAAAAATTTTATATCTAATTTATATTTATTTTGCTATAATTATTTTGTCAGAAGAAGGGGAGAAACATCATGGCAATTTTTAGAAAAATAAGTTTACCGATGCAGGTTGTTATCGCATTGGTTTTAGGTGTAATCGTTGGGTTACTACTTTACGGACATGAAGAACTCGTTAATTATATTAAACCATTTGGCGACATCTTCTTGAATTTAATTAAAATGATCGTAATACCTGTCGTTTTCTGTTCCTTAGCTTTATCTATTTCTAATGTAGGTGAATCTAAAACGGTAGGGCGTTATGGAGTTAAAACAATTGTGTATTTTGAAATTATCACAACAGTAGCAATTGGATTAGGGATTGTATTTGCTAATATATTCAAACCTGGTATAGGGTTAGATCCTGATAAACTACCAAAGGGTGACATATCAACTTATGAATCGTCAGCTAAAGCAGCTGAACATTCTACATATGGTAATCATTTTATTGATACGATTGTAAATATTGTTCCAACAAATTTTTTCGAAGCCTTAAACAAAGGTGATTTATTACCAATTATCTTTTTTGCAGTCTTTTTTGGTATTGGATTATCAGTTATAGGTGAAAAAGGACAACCTGTAAAGGATGTATTGAGTGGCACGTTAGATGCAGTTTTTTGGATGATTAATAAAATTCTTAAATTAGCACCATTAGGTGTTTTTGCTTTTATATGTACGACAATAATGACTTTCGGGGCAGCGGCATTATTACCATTACTTAAATTATTGCTTGTCGTTATCGGGTCTATGATTTTCTTTGTAGTGGTTGTGTTAGGTATTGTCGCGAAAATGTGTGGTGTTAATATCTTTTCAATCATGAAGATCTTGAAAAATGAATTAATATTAGCATTTTCAACTTCAAGTTCAGAATCGGTATTACCTATTATTATGCAGAAAATGGAAAGATTTGGTTCACCTAAGGATGTAACATCATTTGTAGTACCTATAGGTTATACATTTAATTTAGATGGTTCTGCATTGTATCAATCTATTGCAGCATTATTTGTGGCGCAAATGTATGGTATCGACATGTCTATCGGGCAACAAATAATGTTGATGGTTACGTTGATGGTAGCATCAAAAGGTATGGCTGGCGTCCCAGGTGTCTCTATCGTAGTGTTAATTACTACATTAACGTCAATGGGCTTACCTGCAGAAGGATTGGCTTTAATAATTGGAATTGACCGTATATTAGATATGGTGCGTACATGTGTAAATGTAATGGGAAATGCTTTATCTACAATTGTTATTGCAAAATGGGAAAATGTATATGACAAGGAAAAAGGACAAGCATATTTAAAATCAATTTAATTTTTATTTCTGACAAAGTTAGTCTGTAGAACATAAAATTTACAGACTAACGAATTAACATATTTAGATTAGCTATGGAGAATTCTCCATAGCTATTTTTATTTAATATTGTTGGCTCGCTTTCCTAGGGGCCAGCTTCAGCCTGTAGTCTTCAGCTCGTCCTGTTCCCTCAGGAGTCTCGCCAACATACTGCTTAATGCTTAAAAAATAGTGTTTTATATTAAAATACAAATGTTAAATTTTTATTGGAATGTAAATCATGAAATACACATTTTTCTTATCTACTGTTTTATGTTCAATATTATAAATTATAGGCTCGCTTTCCTAGGGGCCAGCTTCAGCCTGTAGTCTTCAGCTCGTCCTGTTCCCTCAGGAGTCTCGCCAACATATGTCTTTTAGATGAAGGCTCTAATTTTATTGATAGTACATAACAGGAAGCTAATGCCAATAGAAATAATTGTTTGAAAAAGTTGATTGTTACTAAGGACTCAATTTATTTCTTTAATAATATGAAAAAATAGCCCTTAAATGCAATGTTATTGTCATTTAAGGGCTATTAGGCAACTGATTATATGTCAAAATGAATTAACCAACATTGATTCCCTGATAGTGAATTAAATTTTTTATACACTGTTTTGTGACAATGTTTAGGAATCATCAATGATTTAAAGTTAAAACATTACATTCCTTTCATATCGCCCATATCATGTATTTTCATCATAAGTCCATGAGGTACATCATCATGCTTAACTACTTTCATCTCACTAAAAGCATCGTCACCTTCGGATTTTACTAACTTAACAAAATCACCGTGTTTAGGCGAGAAACCATCTTCCGCTGGTAATTTGATATTTTCCTCTACTTCGTGATCTTTTTCGCTGACAATCTTTTCAGCAGTTGTACTATTTTTCATATAGCCATAATATGTTTCCTTTTGACCGCTAGACATCATCATGATTACTAAAACGACAGCGACGATAATCATGGCTGCACTTAAAATGATTGCAAATCCTTTTTTATTCTTCAAGATAAAAGCTCCTTTTTATTGGTTTCTTTCCTCTGTTATATCTAAAATGTATTGTTTATGCAATCGATACTAAAGAAAAGTTCTATTTTATTCACATATTAATCAATAGTTATATCGTAAAAATGTTGTACTAATAATTATAGCTTTAATTTCTACTAATACAGATATATTTAATTTCATTATGATGTAGTTCAAAAGCAATGGGTTGATTTTTGTATTCAAGTTGCTTGAGTTCGGATTTAGGATAGCTAGATTGTTCTATATAATTCAATAATTTTTTATCAATACCCATAGCGTTTAAAGTGGGTGGTAGTGAAAAATCAATATAGCCATGATTACGATTTAAAGTTTGTATAAATATAGTCAACATTGTGGTGATATCTGGATAAATAAAAGTGAACTTTTTCGGCATTTGCGGTGAAATCGTGTGTTCAGTTGAGTTGAATAATAGTAAATGTGTGCAATATTTATCTTTGACCGCTAATAAATTATTTTCTAAAGCTAAGGGTTTATTTATAAAAGGCTTTAAAAACTGATATAAGTACATCAAGGGCTCATACATATAATGTTTATTCATCAATGACAAGTCACTCGTAGCTGATTTGATTAATTTGTAACCCACACCTGAACCTTGTTTAATCATAATTAACATGTGACACATTAAATCAGAAAGTGCAAGTGGTGCGTGTTCGTCATAGAGTTTGAAACAATGTTTACTTACATGAGCATACACAAATTTTGATTTATGTATGGATGTAATGTCGATGACTTTATTAAAACAATCTAGAAAAGTCATCGTTTGGTCAAATGCGCTTGAATACTTTGTCAGACATTGTCTAGTGTTATCAGATTCAATATCAATAAAATAATAATCATAGGCATAATGTGATAGATAATCGAAGGTCTTAGTGATAGATTTAGTCTGTTTAATCGCGCCTTCAATTGTTATTGCAAGTTTAACCTTTACCTCTAAATTATGAGCGCTTATATAAATATCGTGTATTTCCTTTAAGGAAAGGTGCTCAGTATCAAGTAATAGCAAGAAATAACGCATAAAGCGCTGTCGATAATACTCAGGTTTATAATTAAATACTTGAATAATCATCGACTCAATCATTTTGTATTCAGTAAATGTTTTGATGCGCAATCCTAAACGAACATTCTGCAAAAATAAACTATCAATAAAATCGATGATTGCTAGTAAGTTTAACCGCTCAAGGTTAAAGTAGCCGATATTATTAATAAGCAAATAAACTTCAGCAATATCATGGAAATTAAGCTTTGCTATTAAATTAGATTGCATAACTTCAATTAAATCATCAACATGAATAAATATTGTTGGAAATTTCGTTTTGTCGTTATAAATTAAATGATTTAAATCAATATGATCAGTTTGATTATGTGCTGCTGTAAAAGATGGTAAATGTTCAAAATAAGAAGTAAGGTCCATTTCATCTTTATTAATTAACTGTATGGAGGAGTGATTTGATAACATGAATTTTTTTCTAAGCATATTTGGTGTATCAGCTAAGAAATTTTTGAATTGTTGTGTATAACTCGCATAATGATTAAAACCAAGTGCTTCGGAAATGGTATGTATCGCTTCATTACTTTGGAATAATGGTTTGAATGAAAGGCCTATTTTTAAACTAGACACATAGTGTTTAAAGCTTATCCCTAAATATTTTTTAAATAGAATAGAAATATAAGGTGCAGTAACATAGAATACTGCCGTAATATCTTTGGAAGAAATTGAGTTGGTCGCATTGCTATCTATAAATTTGGTGATGCTGTTTAATAATGCACTCTCAGTGGTAATCTTCGGTAAATATTGAGTGTCAGAATTTACACTTGCCTCATCATTTAATAGCCTTATCAACTCAGTTAAATTACTATATTTAATTGGTTCTTGATGACTCAATTTAGCCACTATGTTTAATATGAAATGCTTAATATAATCTGCAGATTGTATTAATTTGTAGTTGTAATGATAATTAAAAAATGCATCGTCTATCGTATTGAAATGGCATAAAGGAATATTAACTTCAATTAAATGTTCTGCATGCAATATTTCATAAATATCATTATGATTTATTAAAACAAGTGCCTGGTTTAATGTAATATTTTTGCCATTCAATCTCATTTGCAGTTTATGATTTAAAGAAAATAGAAGTTTAAGTTTCCCAAGACAACGTTGAGGACAAGTTGTTAAATAATTATGTATATAAATCGTACTATTCATAATATTGCAACTCCTGCTTAAATATATCGTATAACGCTTAATAGTTATTATTATATAACAAAATGTTTAAAGTTTAAGCGTGTTAATTATAAAATTGTAACAATATTGTGAAGTTAAAATAATTATAGAAAAATTTTTTTATTGAATGAGTGTATTAAA
This sequence comes from Staphylococcus sp. 231237_7MaSpsaltlick, assembly GCF_043107035.1. Lineage (NCBI taxonomy): Bacteria > Bacillati > Bacillota > Bacilli > Caryophanales > Staphylococcaceae > Staphylococcus > Staphylococcus sp. 231237_7MaSpsaltlick. The sequence goes on along the minus strand of NZ_JBICNX010000008.1, from coordinate 158,553 downwards.
TAAACGCTTATAATATACAGTGATTATTCATCCAAAGGCCATTAAAGACTGTCATTTTGCAATTTTTAATTTCATTGATTATAGCGATAAAATACTAAATGGTCTTTGAATTTACTGAAAAACCCTAAATTCTTAATAAAGCGTCACAAAAAAGCTATTGCGTTCTCATCTGAAACCGATTACAATAATAACATCAAACAGGAATTGGAACCGGTTCTATTTTTACGAGGAGGCTTATCAATGAGCTATAAAAAATCTGCTGAAGAGATTTTGACAGCTATAGGTGGAGAAGAAAATATTGATGCGATGGCACACTGTGCGACGCGTTTAAGACTAGTGTTAAAGGATGAAAGCAAGGTTAATGAGCAAGTATTATCTGATATGGATGTCGTGAAAGGGACATTCTCAACAGGTGGACAATACCAAATCATTATTGGTTCAGGGACGGTAAATAAAGTCTTTGCAGAAATGGAGAAATTAACTGGGAAAGAGGCTTCGACTACGGCTGAAGTTAAAGCTGAAGGTTCTAAGAATGCAAATCCATTCCAAAGATTTGTGAAAATGTTATCAGATATATTTGTGCCAATTATTCCTGCCATTGTAGCAGGTGGTCTATTGATGGGGATTAATAATATACTTACGGCACCAGGTATATTTTATGATGAACAGTCATTAATTGATGTACATAATCAGTTTAAAGGTCTAGCAGATATGATAAATATCTTTGCGAATGCACCTTTCACTTTATTACCCATACTGATTGGTTTTAGTGCTGCAAAGCGTTTCGGAGCAAATGCATTCCTAGGTGCAGCATTAGGAATGATCTTAGTGCATCCTGACTTGATGAATGCATATGATTATCCAAAGGCACTTGAACAAGGAAAGACGATTCCACATTGGAACATCTTTGGATTTGAAGTGAAGCAAGTCGGTTATCAAGGGCAAGTATTACCAATGTTAGTTGCGACATATATCTTAGCTAAGATAGAGAAAGGGTTAAGAAAGGTTGTACCTACTGTTCTAGATAATTTATTGACACCATTATTATCTATATTAGTTACAGCATTTTTAACATTTTCATTTGTAGGGCCAATTACACGTACATTGGGTTATTGGTTATCTGATGGATTGACGTGGCTTTATGAATTTGGGGGTGCTATTGGTGGACTTATCTTTGGTTTATTGTATGCGCCAATTGTTATTACGGGTATGCATCACAGCTTTATCGCTATTGAGACACAACTCATTGCTGATAGTGCGAAGACTGGAGGGTCATTTATCTTCCCAATTGCAACAATGTCTAATATTTCCCAAGGTGCAGCAGCTTTAGCAGCATTCTTTATTGTTAAAGAAAACAAGAAATTAAAAGGTGTAGCATCAGCAGCAGGTATTTCTTCGTTACTTGGCATTACTGAACCTGCAATGTTCGGGGTTAATTTAAAGTTGAAATATCCATTTATCGGAGCGATTGTTGGTTCAGGTATTGGTTCAGCTTATATCGCGTTATTTAAAGTTAAAGCGATTGCTTTAGGGACAGCTGGTATTCCAGGATTTATTTCTATAAGTGGGCAACATAGTGGTTGGCTACATTACGGTATCGCGATGATTATTACATTTGTCATTACATTTGCTTTAACGTTTATTCTATCGAAAAGAAATGCATATAAACAAGACTCAAAATAAATTAAAATGCTTATATAAAGTAAGTATTAAATAATAAACGTCAATTGCTATTGAATTTAAATTAGCAATTGACGTTTTCTTTATTGTTATTAAAAATTAGCGTAATGTAACAGTTAAACTGTAGCGTTAATCATTGTCGACACGTTACAGCTTTTGCTTTCTCCATAAGAAGGCACCAACACAAGATACAAATATAAGAGAAATACCAATAATGATAAGCCATGAGACATAGCTATGTTCATTGAGAGGTAAGGGCACATTCATACCAAAGAAACTAAAGACGAGCGTTGGCAAAGTTAAAAAGACTGTAAATAACGTAAGTGTCTTCATCGTGTTGTTCATTTCATTAGAAAGTAGTGATGCATATGATGTGGTAATACTTTCTAAGATGTCTGTGTATAATTCTGTAGTTTCAATGGCTTGATTATTTTCAATTACTAAATCTTCTATTAACTCTTCATCTTCATCAAAACGCTTAATTGCAGGTAGACGGAAAAGCTTTTTAATAATGCCATCATTTCCTTTTAATGCTGCTAAGAAATAGACTAAACTTTTCTCAACTTCCATTAAATTATAAAGTTGTTTATTTGTTACATTGTTTTTAAGTTCACGTTCGATACGTAAACGTGTTTTATTTAATAGTCTTAAATTTCTGTTATAGTGATTGGCAATGGTTAATAATATATTAAGCGCAAAGCGACTATGAAAGTTAAGATTTATGTTATGTCGTTTGAAGTTTTCAAGGAATTCATTTTCGACATTGCATACAGTCATTATCTTCTTATTACCAATAATGATACCCAATGGAATGGTAATAAATGACAAAACTTTTAAGTTTGTGTCATTGACTATTGGGATATCGATAATGATTAGTGAATATCTAGATTCATCATCATATTCTACACGAGCGCTCTCTTCTAAATCTAAAGGATCTCGTAAAAAATCTTCAGGTATATTATATAAGTGCATTAAATTTTCTATTTCATCCCTTGAAGGATCGACAACATTGATCCAAGATGCATTATGGTCTAATGAAGTTTCGATTATCTCTCTAGTTTCTGCGTGTTTATATGCTGTAATCATAATCCTAGTATATCCTTTCTAATAAAATACTTTTTAATATTATCGGACAAATAAATAGATTACAAGTTAAATATTGTTATTCTACAATTTTCTGCTCTTTAGCCATCAGTCTTAAAGGGCCATTAAATATGATTTTGAAAAGGTGATTGACTAATTCAGTAGGTGGCATGCGGTTATCATCTTTAACCCAGTGCTTTATAAATGCAAACATTGCACCTGATGTGTAGCTGAAAAAGTAATCTATTGGAACGTCAGCAATTTTATTATCTATAGAAGAAAATTTTTGCATATTGCCATACATTATATTTGCTATTTTTTCTTCGAGTTGGCTTTTTCTATCGAGGTTGAATATTGCTTTATAAAATTCAATATGGTTATAAATATAATTGACTACTTTGAGTAAAATTTGTTCGGTAAAAACCTTAGCGAAAACTTCAGGTGGTAAATTGTTGTTGATATACTGATCAAGTTTTACTTCATTCGTTAAATCGAACGTGTATTCATCTTCTAAACTCGAAAGCAGTAAATACTTATCTTCATAATGTAAATAAAAGGTACCTCTATTAATATCTGCACGTTGTGTGATGTCTTGGATAGTAATTTTCTCTAATTCCTTTTCGGTGAGTAATTGAATAAATGCAGACTTTATTGCTGCTTTTGTTTTTCTAACGCGTCTATCATTTTCCATAAAAAACCTCCAAGTAAATAGACAATTTTAAACACATTGTTGAGAAATAGACAATGCGATGTATATTGCATATTGTTTCTCTAGTTAAGGTCATTATAATAAACAAAGTATTAATTAAACAACACATTGTATATTTAAGGAGGTAAAACAAATGAATATATTTAAAAATAAACTATTATGGATTGCACCGATTGCAATCATTGTATTATTGATCATACTAGCGACAGCTTTTTATCCTGCATATAATCCGTCACCTAAATCTTTACCAATAGCAATTGTAAATCATGATGAAGGTAATAATATGCAAGGTCAAAATGTGAATGTGGGTAAAAATTTGGAAGATAAATTAACAGATAGTGATTCAGATAAGATTAAATGGGTAAGCGTTGACAGTGAAAAAGAAGCGCGTAAAGGTTTGAAAGAGCAAAAATATTTTGGTGTGGCAGTAATTGAACAAGACTTTTCAAAAAATGCATTATCTAAAACCCAAAAATTAGTAAGTGACAGTAAACAAGCAGAAATAAAAGAGAAGGCAGATAGTGGTGAAATACCACCTGCACAATTACAACAAATGAAAAAGCAAATGGCTAATAAATCAGGATCAACAACTGACGTAAAGCAAGCTAATATCAAAACAATCGTTAACGGTGGAGCTAGTATGCAAGCTGTACAAATTGCGAATAACGTATTAAGTAAAGTTGGAGAAAATGTTAATAGTCAGATTTCACAACAAAGTTTAGAAATTTTAAATAAACAAGATGTTAAAGTATCTGCTAAAGATATTAAAGATGTAACGAATCCAGTATCAATCGATAAAGAAACAATAAATAAAGTTAAATCTCATCAAGCAAATGGTAATGGCCCGTTCTTGATGTTTATGCCAGTATGGATGAGTGCATTAGTCAGCTCTGTATTGTTATTCTATGCTTTTAGAACAAGTAATAATATCAAATTAAGTCAACGTTTGATTGCATCGCTTGCTCAAATGGCTGTAGCAGTAGTTACTGCATTTATTGGTGGTTTCGGTTATATTTATTTCATGTCTGAAGTGCAGGATTTTAACTTTGATGATATAAATAAAATTGCTATATATGTTTCAATTGCTATTATTGCATTTATAGGATTGATCTTAGGAACGATGTCATGGTTAGGAATGAAAGCAATACCAATTTTCTTCTTATTAATGTTCTTTAGTATGCAATTAGTGACATTGCCGAAACAATTCTTACCACAGTTCTATCAAGATTATATTGTAAGTTGGAATCCTTTTACACATTATGCTAATTATTTAAGAGAATTGTTATATATGAACCAATCATTGGAAATGAATTCAACAATGTGGATGTTTATTGGATTTATGATATTTGGTATTGTCTCAATATTAACTGCAACAATGATTAGAAAGCATAGTGATAAACGAACTGAAGTTCCTTCGTAAAATATTAATCATTTAAAAAATCTAGGACATATACTCCAAAAAAAGAGGCGCTCAGATTTATCTGAGTGCCTCTTTTTTTGGAGTATTTTATATTGTTAGCTCGCTTTCCTAGGGGACAGCTTCAGCCTGTAGTCTTCAGCTTGTCCTGATCCCTCAGGAGTCTCGCCAAAATACTGCTTAAAGTACTATGACTTTATATTAATATAATAAAGTGATTTCATTTATCTGAGTGCTTTTTTTATATAGTATTTTATATTGTTGGCTCGCTTTCCTAGGGGACAGCTTCAGCCTGTAGTCTTCAGCTTGTCCTGTTCCCTCAGGAGTCTCGCCAAAATATTGTTTAAAGTACTATGACTTTACATCAAAGTGCTTATGGAAAATAACAACTATTAAGCACTCTAAAGGACAATTGCTATTGGAATAGGAAATTACCATTTTTGTAAAAGTAATAAAAATGGTGATGATATAAATGGAGACTTAAAAATTAATAAGCAATTAACTTCTAAGAAGAGAACCATAACCATATGCGAATTTAGAAATGGCATTAAGCCTAATTTAGGCTTTGATACAGGTAAGGATTGTTGATATTATTTGAAAAAGCGTTTTCATTGTATAGTCATATGACTTAATTTAAACTGTGACTTAATCAACTTAAAATGGAGGGGTCACGATGAGTATTTGGAATCAGTTTGAATTGAAAGATCGTGTTGCCATTATTACTGGTGGAGCTACAGGATTAGGTAAGGCAATGGGACAAGGTATAGCAGAAGCAGGGGCAAATGTTGTAATTGCAGATATTAATTACGAATTAGCGCAACAAACTGCTACAGAATTTGAAAGTAATACAGGTAATGAAGCAATGGCCTGTAAAGTCGATGTCACAAATGTAGAAGATGTTGATAAGATGGTCCAGGATGTTGTAAATCACTTTGGACATATTGATATCTTATTTAATAATGCTGGAATTAATGAGCATGTTAAATTCGAAGATATGCCCTATGAGCGTTGGGTAAAAAATATGGATGTTAATATTAATAGTATGGTGTTAGTATCACAAGCAGTAGGAAAAGTGATGATCAAACAACAAAAAGGATCGATAATCAATACATCCTCAATGTCAGGTATTATTGTAAATACACCACAACCACAAGCGGCATATAACACATCAAAAGGTGCTGTTATTATGTTTACTAAAAGTCTAGCAAGTGAATGGGCTCAACATGGCATACGCGTTAATACAATAGCACCCGGGTATATGAAAACGGAATTAACTAAAGATTATTTTGCCCAAGGTGGAGATATGATTGATACATGGATGAAGTTCACGCCATTAGGTAGACCAGGTGTGCCAGAAGAATTGCAAGGTGCAGCTGTATACTTAGCATCAGATGCGTCATCGTTTGTGACTGGCAGTGTACTAACGATTGATGGGGGCTATACTGCTTTATAAATAAAATGTTAGTAATCATTAAAATAGAGCTAGGAACGTTAAAGACAAGACAACATTATGTTCCTAGTTCATTTTTTAAAAATTAATTCTGACTAAAACGATAAGAATAGTTGACAAACTGTTGAGAGAGGCATAATATATGGTTAAATCATTTTCAGAATATTCTTGTAAGGAGGTCATCAAGTGACTGATATTAGTATTTTGGATCAAAGTCCTTTAGACGATGGTCAGACAGTTAGAGCAGCTATAGAGCGTAGCGTTAAATTAGCGCAACTAGCAGACAATTTAAAATATAAACGGTATTTCGTAGCAGAACATCACAATATGCCGGAAGTTGCTGGTACGAGTCCAGAAATACTTGTGACACACATTTTGAATCAAACAACAACAATTCGTGTTGGCTCAGGTGGTGTCATGTTACAACATTACAGCCCATTTAAAGTGATTGAACAATTTCATTTTATTAGTAATCTTGCGCCAGGACGTGTTGATTTAGGTATAGGTAAAGCGCCTGGTGGATTTCCACTTGCAACAAAGGCTTTGCAAGCAGACTTAAATGAGAATGCATCCTCTTTCGAAGAAAAATTTCATCTTTTAAATCAATTTAATCAGCAAAGTTTCCCACAAGATTCAGAATTTGCACAGCTCACAACTGCTATAAGAAATGAAGAAGTAACTAAACCAGAGGTGTTTTTACTTGGTACAAGTATAAACTCAGCAGAATTAGCGGCTAAAGAACGTGTAGGATTTATTTATGCTTACTTTATTAATTCGAATGATAAAGCTTTAAAAGAAGCTGTCCAAAGCTATAAAGAGATTTATCCTGAAGGGAGAATGATTGTAGCCGTTGCAGCAGTTGTAGCGGAGAATTTAGAACAACTAGAAAAAGTTGAAGCGGGTCGTACGAACTATGCATTACATTTTGAAGATGGTCGAAAGATAACGGTTAATAATCAATCACAGGTTGATCTATTTCGCCAACAATCCACTGAGAAATTTGAAATTGAAGAAAAGCGTATTGATGTCTTTACTGGGGAAGCCCATCAAATTAAGGATGCAATTGCAAAGCTGAATGTTGATGGTGATATCGATGAGTTCATGTTACATATGCCGGTTCATGATGCTCAATTAAGAAAGCAAACAGTAATACAACTTGCGCCTGTTAATAGTGAACAATTAGAGAAAGAAGGGATAATATGACACGACAAAGTATTGATTTTGGAATTATGTTGAATGGACCTGGCAGTCATATGCATGCATGGAAATCATCAGAAGTACCTAGTGATGCTAGTACTAATTTTGATTTTCAATTAAAAATTGCCCGTAAAGCGGAAGACGCGGGGTTTAGCTTTTTATTTGTGGCAGACGGTTTATATATACATGAAAAATCTATACCACATTTTTTAGATCGCCATGAACCATTAACTTTGCTAGCTGCTTTAGCACCGATTACCTCACGTATTGGTTTGGTAGGTACCATTTCAACTTCTTATAGTGAGCCTTATACAGTGGCAAGACAATTGGCAACTATCGATCGTATTAGTCATGGACGTGCTGGCTGGAACATCGTGACCTCTCCATTGGAAGGAAGTGCATCAAATTATTCTAAAGGTGAGCACCCTGAACATGATGTCCGTTACGACATTGCTGAAGAACATATACAAGTCGTACAAGGATTATGGGATTCGTATGAAGATGATGCATTTAAATTTGATGCAGAGCATCATGAATATTTAGATAAGCGTAAGATGCATACACTTGACTATAAAGGAAAGTACTTTCAAGTTAAAGGGCCGCTAAATGCTGGTCGTTCTGAACAAGGTCAGCCTGTAATATTTCAAGCAGGTGCCTCACCAAAAGGTCAAGCATATGCTGCAAAATATGCTGATGCAGTGTTTACATTAGGTGAATCCTTTACACAAGCGAAATACAATTATGATGCAATCAAACAACAAGCAGAAGCATTCGGTAGAGACAAAGAAACAGTTAAAATTTACCCAATATTATCCCCAGTTATCGGTAAGACTCACGAAGAGGTAGAGCAACGATTTTCTGAAATTAAACAATTAGCCACAATCGAAGATGCCTTAGATTATCTAGGTAGATATTACGACCATCATGACTTTACCCAATATGACTTAGATGCACCTTTCCCAGAATTAGGTGATATGGGGCAGAATAGTTTTCGTGCAACAACAGAGGCTATTGCTGCAAGAGCAAAAGCCAATAATCTGACACTAAGAGAAGTTGCATTAGAAGAAACAGCAAAACGCTCGCCATTTACAGGAACATATGATGAAGTAACACGCCTACTTATAGAGTGGTTTGAAGGCGGTGCTGCCGATGGTTTTATCTTTGGTCCGCACATTTACGGTCCGATATATGATGATTTTATCAATGAAATCTTACCTCGGTTAGAACAACAAGGATATTACCACCAAGGTTATAAAGGCAAGACTTTACGAGAAAATATTGGTGTACCTTATAAAGAAAATAGATATTCAAAGCAAACGATAGGGCATTAAATTTATAATCTCAGATATAAAACTGAGATTGATTTAACGATAAGTAGCACTATGTATTTTAGTGTGCATAACTAGAACATAGTTTAGAAATGCTTTATTAATGGACAAAGGAATTGTTATAAAATGTTATTGAAGGAGTGTTGAAACATATGTCTAAATATAATGCAGCATCATATGAATCATTAACACGACATGATCGACGTGATATAGATTCGAATACTGAAGTAAAGACAAAGGTTAAGAAAAACATACAATTACCACACGTATTATTTATGATGTTCTTGATGATGATGTTTGCTTGTTTTTTGACATATGTCATTCCTGCAGGAACGTTTGATAAACATGCTGATGGAACAATTATTCAAGGTACTTATCACGCGATTCATCAGCATGGGATTAACCCTTTTTATGCAGTTACACTTATATTAAATGGAGGTATACAGTCTGCACAAACGGTGACTTTATTATTATTTATTGGTGGAGCAATGGGAGGCATTTTGCAATTAGATTCTGTCAAGACAGTGACAAATTATTTTATACAGCGCTTTGAACATGCGGGACCATTGCCTTTGGTTATTGGACTATTTTCTTTAATGGCATTTATTGGCTTTTTTGTCGGTGGTGACCAAATGATTGTCTTTGTAACATTGGGTGTTATATTGGTTAATCGTTTGAAACTTGATCCGATTACCGCATTAGCAATAACATTTTTACCCTTATATATGGCATTTTCAGTATCACCATCTGGTATGGCCAAAATAGGTCAAATCGTATATCCACATGTTCCGCTTTATTCAGGGTATGGTGGTAGAACTATAATGTATGTGGTGTTTTTAGCTGTAACCTTAGTCTATGTTATTTGGTATGCAAAACGTGTCATCAAAAATGTTGATAACAGTTTGATGACTACAACTGAATGGCAGCTTCAACAATATGACAATACAGAACAACATATTCAACAGCAAGTTACGGCAGGTGTTAGAGATTATCTAGTAGTATCATTGATTATTTTGACGCCTATTATCTTAGCGTTAGGTAACGGTTTGTTAAAATGGTCCGAGCACTATGGTAATGGTGTCTTTATTACAGTATTTGGAGTGAGTTTTGTGATTGCTTACTTAATAAAGGGAAAGTCACCGAGTCAAATGGTTGATGGATTTATAGAAGGTGCCAAGCCTATGTTGGTAGTAGCCTTCGCTATTATAATGGCTAATACAATCAGTGTTATATTAGAAAAAGGTCAAATTCTAAGTACTATTGTTCATGCTTTGACGACACAACTCGATGGCTCTTCTCCTGGCATCGTTTCAGTACTCGTATTCTTAGTGGCAACCGTGTTTAACTTTTTAGTGCCATCAGGATCAGGTTTAATGAGTGTTATGATTCCTATTTTACAACCCGTCACACATACGTTAGGTGTAAATGATCAGATGTTATTAACCGCACTGTCATTTGGAGGGGGATTAGGCAACCTTGTCACACCTACATTGGGTGCCACTGTAGGAGCTATTGCAATTGCAAAAGGTAACTTTGCTTCATGGTTGAAGTTTATGGTGCCACTATTTGTCATATGGATTATTGTAGGGGCAGCATTACTTTATTTCTTTACATTAGTAGGTTGGAGTGGCGGAAGTTAGCCAGCTTATAAATAAAAATTAAAAGGAACAATGATTAACAAGTGTTCTCATTCAATGGGAGTAGTCACTTTGTTAATGTCATTGTTCCTTTTTTAGTTATCTGCAATCGTTAATGTGAATGGCATATCTTGAGTCCATTTATGATCAGGTAATTGATCTGTAATCACTTCATTTATTTCCGTTGCTTTAGCAAATGATAATGTTGAAGAAACATCAAATTTGCTGCTATCGATAAGTGCAATAACATTTTCACTTTCTTGTACCATTTGTTTCTTTAACTGCACTTCTGGTAATGAAAAATCGGTTAATCCATTTTGTAATGTTAGGCCATTTGCAGATAAAAAGAAATAATCAATGTGATACATTTCTAGTATTTGTGAATCTATGTTGCCTGTGATTGCATTTGAGTCTTCAGAGACAAAACCACCTACTACAAGGACTGTTAGATGCGGATTCTCCTTTAATAGCACTGCATTTTCTAAACCATTGGTAATGATGGTAAGCTCCATTGTTGTATCTGCTAATAATTTTGCTAATTCATAAGTGGTAGAACTCGCATCAATCATAATACATTGTTGTGGCTTGATTTTTTTAAGTGCATGTTTACTTATTTTGTACTTTTCAGTATGCTTTTGCGTTAATCGATAAGAAAAGTTCAATTTTGATGAAATATTTTCGGTTACCTTTGCACCACCATGGGTACGTGTTAATTTATTTTCACTTTCTAATCTTCTCAAATCACTTCGAACGGTCGCTTCGGTCACGCTTAAATAATCAGAAAGTTGTCTTACGGTAGCGCGTTTATGTGACTTGATATAGCTATATATATGCTCTCGTCTTTCATCTGCGTACATTTTCAAACTCGCTCACATCCTCTTTAGAATCATAATATATTTTAACACATATTTTATTGAATCCAATAGAAACAACTCAAAACGAAAAGAAACGAAAAAATATTTGTATAAAACGAAAATATATATTAAAATAGCAATTGTAAATGAAAGCGTTTTCTAAAAATTATAGGGAGTTGTTAAGTATGGCTAATAAAAATTACCCAGACAAAATGAAAGCAATTGTAGCATATGCACCTGGAGATTATAAATATGAAACAGTAGATACACCCGTTATTGAAAATGCAAAAGAAATTGTAGTTAAAGTTGAAGCTTGTGGTATTTGTGCAGGAGATATTAAAGCATATGGGGGTGCGCCTAGTTTTTGGGGAGATGAAACACAACCGTCATATATTAAGGCGCCAATGATACCGGGGCATGAATTTATCGCACGTATTGTTGCTAAAGGTGATGAGGTCACTGATTTTGAAATAGGTGATCGTGTTATTTCAGAACAAATTGTACCTTGTTGGGAATGTAGATTCTGTAATCGTGGAGAATATTGGATGTGTGAAAAGCATGACTTATATGGTTTCCAAAATAATGTTAATGGTGGCATGGCTGAATATATGAAATTTACTAAAGAAGCGATTAACTATAAAGTCCCTGAAGATTTACCAATTGAAAAGGCAATACTAATTGAACCTTATGCATGTAGCTTACACGCGGTTCAACGCGCTAACATCAAACTTGGAGATTTCGTTGTTTTATCTGGAGCTGGCACGCTTGGTCTTGGTATGGTTGGTGCTGCTAAAAAGGCAGGCGCAGAAACATTAGTTGTATTAGATATGAAAGAAGACCGTTTAGAGTTAGCTAAACAATTCGGTGCTGATATCGTTATGAATCCAGCAGAAGTCGATGTGGTTAAAGAAATAAAAGAGATGACAGATGGATATGGTTGCGATACTTATATTGAAGCAACTGGCCACCCTAAATCAGTTGAACAAGGGTTAAGTGCTATTAGAAAGTTAGGACGTTTTGTAGAATTTTCAGTATTTGGTGAACCAGTAACAGTAGATTGGAGTATTATTTCTGATCGTAAAGAATTAGATTTAATGGGCAGTCATTTGGGACCATATTGTTATCCGCTTGTTATTGATGGTATTCAAAAAGGTGATTTTCCAACTGAGGGTGTAGTGACGCATCAATTGCCATTAGCATCATTTGAAGAAGGATTTGAATTAATGAAAAAAGGTGACAAATCTTTAAAAGTAGTTCTTGTACCTTAAATATAAATAATCATTACCCCAAGTAAAAAGGAGCGTAAGCATATGAAAAAGATGATTAATAATCCAGATGATGTAATTGATGAATTAGTGGATGGTTATGTTATTGCATATCCAGACTATATTCGTCGTACTGAGGTACATCAACGTGCACTTATTGGTAAAAAACGTAACCCCGATCGTCAAGTAAGTATATTGATTGGTGGAGGTTCAGGTCACGAACCAGGATTCTTAGGCTATGTTGGTGCAGGAATGGCAGATGGTGTTGCTGTAGGAAACATATTTGCATCACCTTCGCCGATACCAATACAGGCAGTGACAAAAGAGATAGATGATGGTCATGGTGTTTTATATATTTATGGTAATTATGCTGGCGATTTGATGAACTTTGAAATGGCGAGTGAAATGACTGAAATTGAAGATGACATTGAGACTGCAGTTGTGATTGGCAATGATGATGTAGCATCGTCTAAAGATATCGATGATCGTAGAGGAATTGCTGGAGAATTATTGGTGTATAAAGCTGCGGGTGCTGCGGCTGATTTCGGCTATGATTTAGATGAAGTGAAACGTATCGCACAGTTAGCAAATGATAATACAAGGTCTATGGGTATCGGGTTAAGTCCATGTTATTTACCACAAACGGGCAAACCTAGTTTCGATTTAGAAGAGAATGAAATGGAAATTGGATTAGGTCATCATGGAGAACCTGGTATTGAAAAAACAACAATAAGAACAGCACAGGAAACTGTACAAGTGATTATGCAAAATATCTTAAAAGAAGGACTATACCAACAAAATGACGAAGTTGTTGTATTGGTCAATGGTTTAGGTGCTACGTCTCAGATGGAATTATATATTATCAATAAAGAGGTAGCTGCAATTTTAAATGAACGAAATATTAAAACATATAAAACTTATATAGGTAACTTTATTACATCGATGGAGATGGGTGGATTTTCAGTTACATTAATGAAAGTTGATGAAACGTTAAAACGCTGTATTTCACATCCTGTTGATTGTCCAAATTTTAAAGAAGTATAAGGGGGTAGAATTCATGACAGTTTCCGGTCAGGCATTTAAGCAATATATTATAAAGCTTACTGAACTATTTGAGAATGAGAAAGATACACTATGTGAACTCGATAGAAAAATCGGTGATGGTGATCATGGTGTCACTATGAATATTGGATATCAAGCAGTCAAACAAGAAATTAATAATGAACTGCAGAGTCAAAATGATATAGCCAAAATTAGTGTTGCAGTAGGCAAGACGTTCTTAGATGCAGTTGGTTCATCAGTTGGTCCACTCTATGCTTCTGGATATTTAAAGGGGGCAGTAGCAGTAAAAAACAAAGACAATTTAGATGATGCTGCATTATATGATTTTTGGATTGCGTTTAGCAAAGGGATTAAGGCCAGAGGGAAGGCTGAAATCGGAGACAAGACGATGATTGATACATTAGAACCATTTTTTAACTCGTTAGAACAATCAAAAAGTAAAGGTGAGCTATTTAAAGTTGGATTTGATAAAGGATTGGTAGCTGCCAAGCAAGGGATGGAAAGTACCAAAGATATTATTTCCAATAAAGGTAGATCAAAGCGTTTAGGTTATCGTTCGCAAGGACATATTGATCCAGGAGCAATGTCTGCTTATCTTATGCTAGAAACGTTTAAGCCATTTGTTGCCTGAAAATTGATACAAGGAGGAATAAACAATGAAAATAGCAATTGGAGCAGACCATAATGGATATGATTTAAAGGAAGCGGTAAAATCACACGTAGAACAATTAGGCCATGAAGTTGAAGATTTTGGTTGTCATCATTGTGCCGAAACGGATTATCCAGATGTGGCATTAGAAGTGGGTAAGAGTATTCAACAAGGTAATAATGAACGAGGTATTTTAATTTGTGGTACTGGTATTGGTGTTGCAATTACTGCTAATAAATTAAATGGTATACGTGCAGCTTTGGCACATGATTACTATTCTGCTGAACGTGCACAGTTAAGCAATAATGCACAAATTCTAACAATGGGTGCACAAATTATTGGTATTGAAGTTGCAAAGAAAAATGTCGAGGCGTATTTGAATGTAAGTTGGGAAGGTGGTTCTCAGCGTAAAGTCGATAAGATTGATGAGATTGAGGCACATGAAAATACGTAATCGAAATAAAATGAAACAAGGTTCCTACTACACATAATTAAAACTTTATGTATCTAAAATATTACTCTTTTAGACTAAAATAAAATCGATGATTTTTACTGTGAAAATGTAAAAATTATCGATTTTTCTATTATTATCAAATTGATTAGCACTTAGTCCTGTTATTTTTCTTATAGTGAAAGCCAGTAATGCTAATCCAAGTTTACGTTTTGCATTTGTTATTCCTCGAAGTGACATGCGAGTGAACTCTAAAAAAGCATTCAAGAATCCAAAAACAGGTTCTACTTCAATTTTTCGTTGACTGTAGATATTTGTGTTTCTGGTGCTGAAAGCTGTCGATTTATTTTAGATTTGAAATATTCCCAATTATAATTCCTCAAAATTGTTTTATTGGGTTTCGAATGATGTTTTATACATTGATTACGTAGTGGACATGCTGAACAATGTCACATTCATATAATTTGAAATCTCTTTTAAAAACATAGCTATCCTTGCGATAAGCGTATCTATTAAATTCAAATTTCTTATAATTAGGATATATAAATTCATCATATTTCCAATTTGTGCGATATCATTTTCTATTGGTAGTGTTAATTGAGACATGTTGTAATATTTATACATATGATGACTTATTTTCCCGTGATAGCACATAATCTGGTTAACTTTTATAAGATGTTAGAAGTTGTTATACATAGGATTATTCTCAAGTACGCTAAGACAATGTACAATGAAATTGAATATAGCCTTATATTGTTTTAAAGATATGAAACATTACGGTAGGACTGTTTGATAAGTTTGTTTAATTGTCACTTTATTTTAATACAACTTATCCTATAATGTATTTAAGGAGGCGTAAAGATGCGCAGAATTTTGTATGCATTTTTAATTTATACTATTTTAGGCTTACTAAGTGGGTTCTATTACAGGGAACTAACGGTAGCACATCATTTCACAGGAGATACACAGTTGGTGGTAGTACATACGCATACCTTAATCTTGGGAATGTTTATGCATCTCGTATTATTACCTATCGAGAAAGTATTTAAATTAAGTAGTTATTATTTATTTAATTGGTTTTTCGTTATATACAATTTAGGTGTATTAGCGACAATAGGAATGATGTTTATGAAAGGTACATACCAAGTTATTGGACTGAAGGTTCCAGAGACATTTGCCGGATATACAGGTATAGGCCATACGACATTAACCGCAGGGTTTATATTATTATTTTTCTTATTAAGGAATGCAATTGTAAAGGATCCACGCGATTAATTTCAAATTTATTTACGTATCATCAAATATTAGCCTAGTTTCTAGATTTTTAATAGAGACTAGGTTTTTTAAATTTTTTTACAATTCGAGTAATATTATAAAAATTTAGAATTACTAATAGTTAGATATTGATAATCATTATCAGTTATAGGATAATAGCATTATTAGTGGAGTAGAAATTGGGAGGAATTTTTAATGGATGACGTGATAATAATTGGTGGAGGACCTGCAGGACTATTTGCGAGTTTTTACTCAGGGTTAAGAGGTATGGACGTAAGAATTATTGATATTCAAGACAAATTAGGTGGTAAGATGCATGTTTATCCTGAAAAAATCATTTGGGATATTGGTGGCTTAGCACCTAAACCATGTTATGAAGTAATACAAGATACGATCAAGCAAGGTTTATATTTTGATCCGAAAGTTAATCTAGAAGAGCGTGTCATAGATATCAGAAAGGTCTCTGAACAACATTTTGAAGTTGAAACCGATAAAGGCAATATATTTGAAGGGAAATCAGTTATTGTTGCGATTGGTGGAGGCATTATAAATCCTAAGCAACTAGACATTAAAGATGCTGAGCGTTATAAATTAACTAATCTTCACTATGTAGTGCAATCATTGAAACGTTTTAAAGATAAGAATATCTTGATTTCAGGAGCAGGTAATTCCGCTTTAGATTGGGCGAATGATTTAAGTGGTTATGCTAAAAGTGTAACGCTTATTTATCGTAAAGCAGATATTAAAGGCTATGAAGCAATGAAAAAGGTTTTAGCAGAACTCAATGTGCGAAAAATGCCTAACACACATATTCATCAACTGATTGGTGATGAAACCCAAACTAGAATAAACAAAGTAGTGCTTGAAGATATTGAAACAAAAGAGAAAATAGAAGAGTCATTTGATGAAGTGATTATTAGTCATGGATTTGATGTAGAGAATACATTGCTTAAACAATCATCTGCACAAGTTGATATGTTTAATGAATATAGAATAAAGGGCTTTGGAAATACATCTACAAGTATAGATGGATTATTTGCTTGTGGCGACATTATTTATCATGATGCTAAAGCACACCTTATTGCAAGCGCATTTAGTGATGCAGCAAATGCAGCAAATTTAGCTAAAGTCTATATAGAACCGGAAGCTAAACCTGAAGGCTTTGTTTCAAGTCATAATGAAGTGTTTAAATCTGCAAACCAAGTAGTTATGAAAAAATATTTATAATCGTTTATTGTATTTAATATAGACGATATAAATATAGAAGGGTGATAATAAGTGGTAGAAGTTAGATATGAACATCCACAAGTTAAAGCGTATTGTGATTTAAGATTAGCAGCAGGAATGAGTGGCAAATCTCTAGAGGCAGCTGAGAAGGGATTACCTAATGCACTTTTCAATGTTACATTATATGATAATGAGCAGTTAATTGGTATGGGTAGAGTTATTGGTGATGGTGGAACAGCATTTCAAATCATCGATGTCGCTGTAGCACAAGCTTATCAAGGACAAGGTCATGGTAGAACTATAATGGAAGAAATAATGTCTTATATCGAATCGATAGCTGAACAAGGTTCTTATGTGAGCTTGATTGCAGATTATCCAGCAGATAAATTATATGAAAAATTTGGATTTATAACGACTGAACCTCGCTCTGGTGGTATGTATATTAAGTATTAAAACATAACAATAGGCTATTTAAATAGTTATTAGCAATAGTGTATTTCACAGGTAACAACTTAGATTAAATATAAGGTTATCTGATTGTTAATTACAAAATGTGACAATTATTTGAATCTCAAAGTAGAATAATCCGAGTTTGAAAATATTATATTAAGGTTTAATAAACGTACAACTTAGTAATCACTATAAGGGTGATTGGCATGGTTGTGCGTTTTTTGTATGGTTGAATATTGACAATGATTGATCAGAAATGAAAATGATGATAAAAAGAAATTATCAATTATAAGTATAAATTATCAATAATTATCGAATAGTTATAGATTTATATCTCAACTCATGTATAATAGTTTATAATAATTATAAATTAGTAATTATTATAAAGAGATATTTAATATCGAATATAAGGCTTGAATAAACAGTTGGAGGTATAAATATGAATAATAAATTAACGGGACTCTTTGGAGCGCCTGTATCTGATAGAGAAAATAGTATGACAGCTGGTCCACGTGGTCCATTAGTAATGCAAGATATTTACTTTTTAGAACAAATGGCCCATTTTGATAGAGAGGTTATTCCTGAAAGACGTATGCATGCCAAAGGGTCAGGTGCTTTTGGAACATTTACAGTAACGAATGATATTACTCAATATACATCTGCTAGTATCTTTTCAGCCGTAGGTAAGCAAACGGAAATGTTTGCAAGATTTTCAACGGTAGCTGGAGAAAGAGGTGCAGGAGACGCCGAGCGTGATATTCGTGGTTTTGCATTAAAGTTCTATACAGATGAAGGAAACTGGGATTTAGTTGGAAATAATACACCAGTGTTCTTCTTTAGAGATCCAAAGTTATTTCCTAGTTTAAATCATGTCGTTAAACGAAATCCAAAAACGAACATGAAAGATCCAGAAGCGAATTGGGATTTTTGGACACTATTACCGGAGGCATTGCATCAAGTTACTATTTTGATGACAGATAGAGGCATACCTAAAGGTTATAGAAATATGCATGGATTTGGTTCACATACATATTCTATGTACAATGCACAAGGTGAACGCGTGTGGGTTAAATTCCATCATCGTTGTCAACAAGGTATTGAAAATTACACTGCAGAAGAAGCGGAACAAGTGATTGCCAAAGATAGAGATTCATCACAACGTGACTTATTTAATAATATTGAGGATGGTAACTATCCAAAATGGAAAATGTACATTCAAGTCATGACGGAAGAACAAGCTAAAAATCATAAAGATAACCCATTTGACTTAACGAAAGTTTGGTATAAAGATGAATATCCACTAATAGAAGTGGGTGAGTTTGAATTAAATAGAAATCCTGAAAACTATTTCCAAGATGTTGAACAAGCTGCTTTTGCGCCAACAAATATAGTGCCTGGTATTGATTTTTCACCAGATAAAATGCTACAAGGTAGACTATTTTCATATGGTGACACGCAACGCTATAGATTAGGTGTTAATCACTGGCAAATTCCAGTGAACCAAGCAAAAGGTGTAGGTGTTGAGAACCTTTGTCCATTTAGTAGAGATGGTCAAATGCGCATATTAGATGACAATCAAGGCAGTAAGACACATTATTATCCAAATAGTAAGGATGCATTAGAAGATCAACCACAGTTTAAGAAACCTGGACTAGCTGTACAAGGCGAAGCTTATGAATATAATCATAGAGAAGACGATGATAATTATTTTGAACAACCTGGAAAATTATTTAGAATATTAAGTGAAGCGGAACAAACTACATTATTTAATAATACTGCAAATGAAATGGCACCAGTAAGTGAAACAATTAAGCATAGACATATTAAACATTGTTATCACGCAGATCCTGCTTATGGTGAAGGCGTTGCACGAGCTATGGATATTGATATTTCAGATGTAGATTTGACCCTATAAAAATAGAAAAGGAGCATATAAAATGATATTAGATAAAGTGAATCCAGCAGATTTATTTCCTACTGAAAAGCAAGGACCTTCCGTATTAGGGAATATGCCTTATCCAGTAAATGGCGAAGTTAAAGTGTTCGAAGCAGCTTATATTGCGACGAATGAAAGATTGATATTGAATGTCGATATGGCAGGCGAATTTTATTATAGAAATATTGGTTATGACGAAGTGCAAGCCATTGATGTCACTGAAGGAACATTAAATATTACATTTAGTGTAGGAACATTTAAGATGAGTGATATGGATGATAAGAGGTTAGCAGATTTCGTCACTTATGTAAAAGAAAAGATTGATAGTAAATAATAAGATCTAAATAATTCACATTTATTATAAGGAAACAATTAAAGAGTAAATGTAAAGATTTGATGATGAAAGCTATAAATAGACATAGCATATTTCCTATAATTCATTATTAAATTCTTATTTTTTGTAGTAATAACATTTAAGAACTGCGTATTGTTTGCGAGACACTTGAGGTAGTAGGGTGATTGTAGAGATCGAGTTTCGACCCAGTCCCCTGGGTAAGCAAGCAATGATAATACTCAGTATTGATATAAATAATAAGCCCATCAAAGATTTTAAATCTTTGATGGGCTTAATGCTGGGTATTTATCTCCCAGTCTTATTTAATATACAATACTATGAAATATTGACAAGGTTATTTGAGTGACCTTTCTATTAACAGTCTAAAACTAACATTTTTTCTCTCATGGCAGTTTGCCAATAGAGCTCATAATAAAATATTTAATGTGCAGAGCATGTTATTTATTTTCCTCAATATGTGCGTTTGTCGCACTTGTTCTTGAACGTAAATCAGCTTCAATTTCTTCTAAACTACGGCCTCTAGTTTCAGGCAGATATTTAACAACAAAGATTAATGCCCCAATACCAATAATTGCAAAGATTAAGAAGACTTGTTCAACAGATAATACTTCAGTCAAAATTGGGAAAAGTTGAGCCACTAATAAACTTCCGATTGACAATACCAATGCTGCAATACCTGTCGCAGCACCACGTGCACGCATAGGGAACAACTCAGGAAGCATAACCCATAATACTGGACCCCAAGTGAAACCAAAGAAAATAATAAATAATGTTAAACATAGGATGATAATCCAAGCTGACGCATGAATACCTATTGTCCAAATCAATATTGCCATGATTAATAATGAAGCGACCATGCCAATGTTACCAATTACTAATAAACGTTTACGATCAACTTTATCGATAATCATAATTGCAATAATAGTAATCAATACGTTAACTGTCCCGATACCAACTGTACCTAAAATTGAAGTAGCATCCCCAAGTCCTGCCTTACTAAAGATTGAAGGAGCGTAATAAATGATTGCGTTTATACCAATGATTTGTTGGAATAAGGCAAATATACTACCTATTATTAGCGTTGGTCTTAACCATGGTGACTTCAATACATTCCATGTACTTTCAGAAATACGATTGATTTCTTTCATATCTGCAATTTCTTTATCTATTTCGCTTTCGCTAAACGTTAATCGCATCACGTCACGCGCAGCTTTTTCACTTTTATGCTCAAGTAACCATCTAGGGCTTTCAGGCATAAATGCAACACCGATTAATAAAATCAATGAAGGTAATACCGCTAAACCTAACATCCATCTCCAACCTTCAATTGGTGTAAATGCATAGTTGATTAAATATGAAGAAAGGATACCAATTGTTATCATTAATTGGTTTAATGAACTAAGTGAACCACGTTGTTCAGTAGGCGCCATTTCAGATAAATATACAGGTACGATGGCAGTAGAACCACCGACAGCTAATCCGATAACTAAACGACCTAATACAAGTATTGGCATTGAAGGTGCTAATGCTAAGATTAATGCCCCAACGATATAGACGATTGCAACAATAAATACAACGCGTCTTCGTCCAAGTCTATCCGACATTGGACCACTGGCACCCGAGCCAAATATCGCACCAACCAACATGGATGATACAACTAATCCTTCTGTAATACTGTTTAATGGTATGTCATCTCTTATAAATAATAATGCACCTGAAATTACTCCCATGTCATAACCATAGAGTAATCCTCCCAAGGCACCTAGGAAAAAGATGAGCTTCTTATTAACTTTAATTCCCATATAGAACCTCCTGATTGTTTTAGACAAAGATAAGTATACGCTTTCATAAAAAGGTTGTAAATATTAAAGAATAAGAATTTTATTTATTGTCAGATATTTATATGCAATTTTAGCCTTATTTGATTTGATTTTAAAAGTGTAAAATAAACAGAGTTATTAATGGTAAGTATTGTGATTTCGTTGAGGGTATTTGTCTAAAATATGTTTATTTTTAGGGAATGGAAAAGCAACTTAATTTAATAAGTTATGATTAATAGTAATGAAGTAATAGGACAGGAGGATTAGAGAAAGTATTATAATGACGCTTTAAATTCAAATTTTTAAATGAATAAGCATAAGTGTTACATTTATAAGTTAGATTGTTGGTTATATTTTTAGCAACGTTCCGTATCTAACTTAGACTAAGTTATGTTTATATCAATATGTGTATGATATAAACATATTCTCATAAACTAGGTAAGCGTCTTGAGTTCGATACTTATTTACTTTATCTAATGATACGTAAACACTATGCACACTTGAAATTTTATACATCAAAAAATAAGACCCCCGCTAATTTAATAAATACATTTAAACTAAATTAACG
The DNA here is from genome assembly GCF_043107035.1 of Staphylococcus sp. 231237_7MaSpsaltlick. Lineage (NCBI taxonomy): Bacteria > Bacillati > Bacillota > Bacilli > Caryophanales > Staphylococcaceae > Staphylococcus > Staphylococcus sp. 231237_7MaSpsaltlick. The sequence continues at coordinate 136,140 of NZ_JBICNX010000008.1, read as the reverse complement.
AGGTGTCTTATATATCAGCTTGTGAATCTTTAAAATATTTAAGGAATTTGCTTTAGTTAAAGCATATAATGAATCAATAACTAAGCTTCAAAATCAATAATGATACGTCCAGAATTTTTATGTTCTAGGACATTATTAATATGTGTTTCAATGTCATCAAACTTAATCGTTTGTTTAATATCATGTAATTGAGCTGGCTTTAAGTCTCTAGCTAATCTTCTCCAAATATGTTTACGTACTTTCATTTCAGTATAAACAGAATCAATACCAATAATGTTTGCACCTCTTAATATGAAAGGAAAGATAGAACTATCAAAGTGATTACCACCAGTCATTCCAATCACAGCTACACTACCATCATAATCTAAGTGTTTGATAAGTTGTGATAGTGTATCTCCACCAATTGGATCAATCACAGCTTGCCATTTACGGCTGCCAAGTGGTTTGTCATCAGTTTTTGTTATACGTGAGATAACTTCTCTTGCACCTAATGCTTTTAATTGTGCTTCTGCGTTGTCTTTTCCTGTACTTGCAATTACTTTATAACCAATCGCATTTAACATCATTACAGATAGTGTACCTACACCGCCTGTAGCGCCACGTACCAATACTTCTTTATTTTCAACAGACAAGCCGTTATGCTCTAATTTTTCAATGGCAAGTCCTGCAGTATAGCCCGCAGTACCATAGATCATTGATTCTTCTAAAGTTAAATCTTTAGGTAATTGAACGATTTGTTCTTCTTTCACACGAGCATATTCACTAAAGCCACCAAAACGACTTGTACCTAAATCATAACCCGTTACGATAACTTCATCACCTGGGTTGAATGCAGGCGTGTCAGATTTTTCAACAACACCAGCTAAATCAATACCTGGAATCATAGGATATGATTGTACAATTTTAGAATTAGCAACTGTAGCTAAAGCATCTTTATAATTGATACCTGAGTATTTGACTTTAATCAATACTTCTCCTTCAGGTAAATCATCTATAGTTAAATTTTTAATTTGATTCGTTACTTTGCCGTCTTGTTCATCGACTACAAAGGCTTTAAATGTTTCAGTCATTGCCTTATGGCACTCCCTTTTATATGTAATTTTTATATGAACAATTAAAAAACACTAACCACTTTATCATGTAATTGAATATTACACAATATGGCTAAATATCAATGTTTTTAGGTAAGCGCTTTTATTTTAAAATTAATTTCTAAACAATATTATTTCAAACTATAACAAATATTTTGTTCCATTAATAGTAAAATAACATGGAAATATTATGATATTTCTTTATTGAAATGTACATTTTGATTTAATATATATAGAAAGAAAATAAAAGAGGGGATAGCACAATGGCATTTCAAATAGAAGCAGTTAAAGAATCAGAGTTAAATATATTAAGAGATATTAGTATCACAACATTTAAAACAACGTTCGAGAATGGTGGATATTCTGAAGATGACTTTAATCAATATTTTGAGGAAGCATATAATATTGAGACATTAACACAAGAATTGAAAAATGAACAATCCTATACTTATTTTTATAAAGAAGATGGGGAAGTTACAGGTTACTTTAAATTAAATATTCTTGAAGCACAAACTGAAGATATGGGTGAAGAATATCTAGAAATACAACGTATTTACTTTTTACCTCATGCTCAAGGTGGCGGAAGAGGTAAAGATATTATCGAATTTGCTGAAAATAAAGCAAAAGAATTAAATAAAACAAAAATTTGGTTAGGTGTGTGGGAATATAATGAACCTGCATTAAAATTTTATACAAAGCATGGTTTAAAAGTGGTTGGAAGACATGAGTTTCAAACAGGTAGTGTAGTTGATTCAGATTTGGTAATGGAGAAAAAGTTGTAAAGCGTTTTCAAAATATAGTATAGTAAAAATACACTAATAATACACTAATAATTTGATTTTACTAAGAACAATCTGGAAAGTTAATTTAATGTAATAGTTAGTTAAACTTTATTTAGTTTATATCATTTTTTTATAAAAATCGGAGAAATTTCCAATAAAAGCGTTTATTTATCTTTTTGTAAGTGAATAACGTTACTATACTCATCGAGATATGCATATTTAATGATGATTATTTACATATCTAGTATGAGTATGAAAACTATTAGGAGGTTTTTCAAAAAAATGAAGAAATTTTTAGCTGGTTTTCTTACTTTATCTTTAGCACTTGCAGCATGTTCAAATGGTAGTGACGAAGGTAGTAAAAAGGACGAAGGTTCTGAAAAGGCAAAAACTGAAGAGAAAGCAAAAGACAAAGCTAAAGACAAAACTGAAGAATCAAAAGATAGTTCGGATAGTAAATCAAGCGATGATAGTTCAAGTAGTTCAGATAGCTCGAATAGTAAATCAAGTGACAGTAGCTCAAGCAAATCGGATGATACATCAAGTAGCCAATCAAGTGACAGTGGTTCAAGTAATTCAAGTGATGATACATCAAGTAGCCAATCAAGTGATAGTGGTTCAAGTAATTCAAGTGATGGCTCATCAAGTAGTCAATCAAGTGACAACGGTTCAAGCAATTCAGGTGACAGTTCAACAAGTAGTCAATCAAGCGATAGTGGCTCAGGTGGTACTGAATCATAATTATAGAATTGTTTAATGAAGTAGTTGGGGCTTATTGGCTCTAACTACTTTATCTTCATCAAAGTGTAAAACAATAAAGCAAAGGTGGTCTTCAATCATGAAAAAACTATTAGCAGGTTTCTTAACTTTATCTCTAGCATTAGCTGCTTGTTCAAATGGCAGTGACGATGGCAGTAAAAATGATGATAGCTCAAAGGATAAGCAATCAACAGACGATAAGTCAAAAGATTCTAAGAGTGATGACAAGAAGAGCAATGATAGCTCTGACAAAGACTCAAATAAAGATTCTGACAAAGATTCAAATAAAGATGGAAATAGTGATAGTGACAGTGACAAAAATGGAGGCGCTTCTGGTTCAGATAGTGCAAGTAATGACTCTGATAGTCAATCAGGGGACAATGCTTCAAACAATGATGATAATGCAAGTGAAAACAGCAATAGTAACGGTGCTGATACAAGTTCAAATGCGAATGGAGATTCTTCAGCATCAACAGATCAAAATGGTGCTTCTTCAAATGGAGCAGCAAATAATAATGCAAATGATTCAGCTGCATCAACAGCTAATTCTAATAATAGTGGATCACAATCACAGTATGTGGCGCCATATCAAGGACAGAATGCAGTACCAGTATCACAAAATATTGCTTCTGGAAATGTAGATTCACAAACAGCTTTACAAAATTTACCGAATTTCCAAAATTCATTAGAGCAAGCTACTGCTGAAATTAATGCACAAAATGGACAAAACAATCCGTATAACGATTATAGTATTGAGGGTAGCGATGGTAATTACAGCTATATCTTTAGTTTCCAAAACCAAGCACAACCGGGAACGTACTCAATTGTAACGGTTGATCAACAAGGTGTAGTGAGAATTGTGGATCCTGCATACCAACAATAATTTGGAAGTAATAAAGTGTGAAACTTTATGTTCCAATCATACAAAAAGATGGTTTCCTTTAACTAAGGGAAACCATCTTTTTGTATGACATAATATTTGATTATGATTTTTTAATCGCTTTCTGAATCAAGTGTGATAATGTTTCGAAAGCGTGATTATCTTTGTTTACAAAGGCATTGTTATGAATTTCGGTCATTTGATAACTAATTAAATCATTTAATAATGCCTTTGAATCGCTATAACGTACTGTTGCAAGTGAATGCATTACATCATCATACACACCACGTTCGTCAACATATTTTGCATGATTTGGCGTATATTGACAAACAACCTTATCAATTGTTAAGGCATCAAAGATGATGGATGAATAGTCTGTTAATACGATATCAGAAACAAGTAATAAATCCTGAATTTCAATATGACTAGGCGCTATGATTGCATTTTCTGGAACATAGTCAGATGTATCTTCAATATGTCCTTTGAAGACAACATTATATTTATTTAACAGACCATCACTAATCGGTAGTAAATCTGCATGATCTCCATTTGCTTTCCAAGTAGGAGCATAGAGTAACATAGGCTTTTCTGGATCTAATTTTAATTCTTTCTTAATAAATGATAAGTAAGGTTGATCACTTTGTTTATCAAGTAAATAGCGAACACGAGGGTAACCGCAATTTAATAAATTTGTCTGTTGCTGTGGGAAAGCCGTTTTAAAGTAGTCGATAATTTCCTCGCAATCACATACAAAGTAATCTTGTTGCAACCATTTGTTGTATTTTCGCGCACGATAATTATAAATATTTAAATTTTGATAGGGTTCTGGACTATCTAAAAATAACCTTTTGATTGGTGTACCGTGCCATAATTGTATGATTGTGCCGTTTGGTTTGAGGTCATCTGGTATATAACTCTCTAATATAACAACTTGGGCCGTTTCGATTAATGATTTTGTATTAGGATCATTTGGCTTAATAAAGTTAGGGCCATTTACATCTTCTGTTACAAAATAAATCGGTAATTTATTAAAGTGCTTTGCAAAATGATTAAATAGATAGCGCGAATTACCTCTAAAGCCATAGTCAAAACCTAAAAAGACGATGTGATTTTGTAACTTTGAACGATCTTTTGTATAGATATAACTTTGGGCATGGTGCTTATTAATGGAATGTTGCTGAATTGGATTGAATATCCAATGTGGTAATTTAAAATTAAACGAATTTAATAATTTATCGGTAAATCTCATATCCTCTGGTGCTAACGTAGCGTTCCCTTTGAAAGGTGCTTTATGCTCATGCAGATACGCTAATTTATTTAAATTGAAAGCTGTGGTGTTTAATGGTTCAAAATGATGCACAATTTCCCACACAGAATCACTTGTCTTAAATCCTTTTTTAAAATCAAATACGACATGACTATCAGTAGCCACATCTTCTTGTAGCAATGATAATAAGGCCAAATCAAATATTTTGGTAATAGTATACTGCTGCAATAGTTTTAAGCTCGTTTCAATATGAAATATTACATTTGGATAATGATTAATATTTTCTATCCAATCATTAAAATTTATCATTGATTTACCAAAATAATGGCAGTCATTTATATATTGTTGATTCACTGTATAGTCAGCAACAATTGTACAAGGCTTGAGTTCAACAGCTTTAAACATATTCTTATATAATTTAATATTTTTGTTTACGACTACAAAATGAGTGTAGCCTTCTTGTAATGACTTATTTAATTGTTGTTCTGATAAGTCCCACGTTTCAAGTTCAAATTGTTTTATCATGTTAAATCCCTCTGCATAAATGTTATTGAGCTTATTTTACCATGTAGCACAAATTAGATAAAATCATCCCCTTAAAAACAAGTAGAAAATAAGTGTTATGGAACAAAATATAAGATGATATGTTGATTTTTAAAGATGCTTTTGCATTGTCTAAAATAGTTGGTAAAAAACTATTTAAAAATTTAAAAAAACAGTTGTATTCATCAAAAGGCATGTTATAATAAACTTGTGAAAAAAATCACAAAAAAAAACTAAAACAACTGCTAGCTAAGTTTTAAACTATAGAGAAAGAAGAAGTGAGTCAAAATGTTTGTAGAAAGTTTTAACCCGTTTAATAACGTTATATTATCAAGTATTATAGCAGCAATTCCTATTGTCTTATTTTTATTATGTTTAACTGTTTTTAAAATGAAAGGTATTTACGCAGCGATTACTACAGTCATAGTGACATTAGTTATTGCAATTGGTTTATTTAAATTACCGATACCTATAGCATCAGGTGCAATGATTGAAGGTGTTTATCAAGGTATTATTCCGATCGGTTATATTGTTATCATGGCAGTATTACTTTATAAAATCACAAATGAGAGTGGGCAATTTAAGACAATTCAAGATAGTATTGCCAATATCTCTCAAGATCAACGTATACAAATCTTACTAATTGCCTTTGCATTTAATGGATTTTTAGAAGGCGCAGCTGGATTTGGTGTTCCAATTGCAATTTGTGCATTACTCTTAACACAACTCGGTTTCCAACCATTAAAAGCAGCAATGTTATGTTTAATTGCGAATGCTTCAGCAGGTGCATTCGGTGCGATTGGTATACCAGTACAAATCATTGATACATTGAATTTATCTGGAAACGTAACAAGTATGCAAGTTTCACAGATTTCTGTATTAACATTGGCTATTGTAAATATGTTTATTCCATTTTTATTAATCTGGATAGTAGATGGTTTTAAAGGTGTCAAAGAAACGTTACCAGCAATTTTAGTTGTTGGCATTAGCTATACAATTACGCAAGCAGCAATTACTGTGTTTATTGGACCAGAATTAGCAGACATTATTCCACCATTAGTTGCGATGGTTGCATTAGCGCTATTTTCTAAAAAATTCCAACCTAAACACATCTTTAGAATTCAAAGTGATGTGGCACCAACTATGCCAACGAAACATAGTGTTAAAGCGATTGCTTATGCGTGGAGTCCATTCTATATTTTAACAATTATCGTTATGATTTGGAGTTCACCGCAATTTAAAGCATTATTCCTTCCTGGAGGTGCATTATCTTCACTTGTTGCCAATATTACAATTCCAGGCACATATAGTGATATAGCAAAGAAAAGTATTATTTTACCATTTAACTTTATTGGTCAAACAGGTACTGCAATCTTACTAGTTATTATCATTACGGTTTTAATGTCTAAAAATGTGCACTTTAAAGATGCAATTCGCCTATTTAAAGTAACATTTTTAGAGTTGTGGTTATCTATTCTTACTATTTGTTTTATTTTAATAATATCTAAAATAATGACATATGCTGGATTAAGTATGGCATTAGGAGAAAGTATTGCGAAGACAGGTGCGATGTTCCCATTATTATCACCAATACTTGGCTGGTTAGGTGTATTTATGACTGGTTCAGTTGTTAACAACAACTCACTCTTTGCACCAATTCAAGCTTCAGTAGCACAGAATATAGGAACAAACGGTGCGTTGTTAGTATCTGCAAATACAGTTGGTGGTGTTGCAGCTAAATTAATTTCACCACAATCCATCGCAATTGCGACAGCTTCTGTTAAAGAGGTAGGTAAAGAATCAGAATTATTGAAAATGACATTGAAATACAGTGTTGCGATGTTAATCTTCATCTGCGTATGGACATATATATTAAATTTATTCTTATAATGAAATGTTAATACTGCAAGTGATTGCCAACGTTTAATAGAACATAAGCATTTATAAATATAGATTAAGAAAACAAAATAAGACCAACGGAATGTTATATTTTGAAAATATACAAGACACTTCGCAAATTCAGTCGTATGGATGAGAATTTAACGAAGTGTCTTGTTTTGTTTTCAAGATTGAATTAATTGGATTAATGATTATGTCTTAAGAGATAAAACCTTATTCACTATAACATTCAAGGTATTAGCATGCTGTTAAAATATAGCATTGGTCACATGACTTACATTAAAGGTTAAAGTTGAATAAACGAATAGTGAAACAAGTATGATTCAGTATTTTATTATAGATTATAGCAAAAACGAACCTATGAAAATAACATTAATGGGAGTTGAGCATTTTTAAGAAATCGTTGTAGATAGCTTGTGGTGCATATTGTTCAACTGTCTTATGAGCATTTTTTAAAATAACGTGCTCTTTAAACTCTTGATTAATTAAACGACGTAATTTATTAGAAAGTGCTTCGATATTACCATGTTCGATTAAATAACCATTGATATTATTTTCAATAATTGAATCTGGACCAGTATTGCCATCAAAACTAACCACAATATTACTTTGATTCATTGCTTCTAAAATCACCATACCGAAACCTTCATTTCTAGAAGGGATAACAGTAATTTCGCTCATAGCCAATTTATTGTTTAGTTCTTGTGTTGACCCTTGTAACTTAATAATATCAGTCATAGCATATGTGTTTATTTGTTTCTGTAAACTACTGCGTTCTTGACCTTCTCCATATATAAAGACTTGATAGCCGAACTGTCGAATTGTATGTTGAATTGGATTGATACTATCGATAAGTAAATCAAATCCCTTTTCATATTCTAGACGACCTGCTGCAGTGATGATTTTTGATTTTGAAGTGTATAGCCTTGGTTCATCAATAATATTAGGAACAACGAATACTGGTGTTTGTAATCTTGATTGGTACTTTTCACGATCAATGGTTGTCAAAGTCGTAACTTTATCTAGGTTTTTGTAAGCAGATATAATTTCAAGTTGATATGGCTCAGGATGAGCATCAAAATTCATGTGTTCCATACCAATAGTCTCTATGTGTGTAGGAACATGCTGGGCTATTAAGATATTAAAACTAGCACGTGTACCTATGATGACGTCTGTATCAACATGCTTTAATGCGTGAATCATTTTTTTCTCAATATAATGTGAAAACTGATTTAGACCAGGTTCAAACTTTGATAATTCCTTCGGTTTAGTAAATGAGGTATATTTATTTATTCGATTGAAAATAATATCCCATAAATTTGATAGTCTAAGTTGATAATTAATTAAGGGTTTAATCTTAATCGACTCATGAAGTTGAAAATAAGGATAATCGTTCGATTTAAATACAGAAATGATTGTCACTTGGTGTCCTTTTTCAGCTAAAGTATTGGCCAATTGTGAAATAGACTTTACTGTACCACCCATTGCATAAACATTATGCATAAAAAAAGTGATTGATTTCATCAGAAAAACCCCCAAAAGTTACTTGTCATAAATTAAAATTAATTATAGCATGAATTACATTTTAAAATGAATTAAGTCGTAGTTGGAAATGAGATTTGTTTATTAGAGGTGGGGGTATGTTGCATTTTTACACTTGAATAGGGTTAATGTTAAAAATTGAGATTATAATCAGTTTGAATTTCAACAAAAATTTCTGTGAATTTAAGCGGATTTAAATAGTGAAGAAGTGCATGATGACAGTGTTTAATGTATTTTTATTCATATTCTTTAGTTTACACTTATCAACAAAAATTGTGTAGAATTTCCGAAATCTCTTTTTTCATTCGACAATTACGTATATAATTAGAAGAGTATGGAAGAGAATATCGTATAGCGATGTTCTTTTTATTATATATAATAACGAAATGTGCTTTTTTATTTTTTATCTATAGAAAACGCTTTATTCAGCTAGTGGAAGTGTTTGTTTTCTAAGTTTTAGAAATAGATAACGTTCTATAATCATATATAAAAGGGGGACTGTGTTTGTTATGAGTACAATACATAGCAAAACAGATGTCATCTTAATTGGTGGCGGAATTATGAGTGCAACATTAGGAACTTTATTAAAAGAACTAGCACCTGAAAAAGAAATTAAGATGTTTGAAAGATTGTCTACACCAGCAGAAGAAAGCACAAATGCATGGAATAATGCGGGCACGGGTCATTCTGCGTTATGCGAATTGAACTATACAAAAGAAAACAAAGATGGATCTATAGATATTGAAAAAGCGATAAAAATAAATGAGCAATTCCAAATTTCAAAACAATTTTGGAGCCATCTCGTTAAAAAGGGTCAACTTGATCATCCAGAATCATTTATCAAACCGGTACCACATATGAGTTTTGTACAAGGTGTTAAGAATGTTGATTTCTTAAAAAGACGTGTTGAACAATTAAATAAAAATGTGTTGTTTAGCAATATGGAAATTACAGATAATAAAGAAAAAATTGCTGAATGGACACCACTTATCATGGAAGGTCGTACGTCACATGTTCCTATGGCAATTACATATGATAAAACAGGTACAGATGTAAATTTCAGTGCGTTGACTAAAAAATTATTCGATAATTTAGCTGATAAACAAGTTGAATTAAATTATAAACATCAAGTTGAAGATTTAAAGCAACGTAAAGATGGTGTATGGGAAGTTAAAGTGAAAGACTTAACTTCAAATGAAGTTAAAATATATGAAAGTGACTTTGTCTTTATAGGTGCAGGTGGAGCAAGTTTACCATTATTACAAAAAACAGGTATAAAAGAATCTAAACATGTCGGCGGCTTCCCTGTAAGTGGCTTATTCTTAGTTTGTAGAGATGAAGCGATTACTAAGAAACACTTAGCGAAGGTTTATGGTAAAGCTTCTGTTGGTGCGCCACCGATGTCAGTGCCACATTTAGATACACGTTATATTGATGGCAAGAGAACACTATTATTTGGACCGTTTGCTGGTTTCTCACCTAAATTCTTAAAGACGGGTTCTAATATGGATTTAATTAAGTCGGTTAAACCAAATAATATTATTACAATGTTATCTGCGGGTGTGAAAGAAATTAATTTAACGAAATATTTAATTTCACAATTAACGTTATCAAATGAAGAACGTATGGAAGATTTAAGAACGTTTGTACCAAATGCCAAAAGTGAAGATTGGGAAGTAGTTGTTGCTGGACAACGTGTTCAAGTGATTAAGGATACAGAATCTGGTAAGGGTACTTTACAATTTGGTACTGAAGTAATCACATCAGAAGATGGATCACTATCAGCATTATTAGGTGCATCGCCAGGTGCGTCTACTGCTGTAGACATAATGTTAGATTTATTGAAACGCTGTTATAAGGATGAATTTTCAAATTGGGAAGGTAAAATTAAAGAAATTATACCTTCATTTGGACAAAGATTATCAGAAAATGAAGCCTTATATCGACAAGTTAATGAAGAAATTAAGCAGAATTTAAAAATTGATTAATAACTATGAGTTTGTCACAGTGTTAATAACAATTGATGGCACTTGTATAGCTGATAATTATATGAGTTTGGGAGATAAATCCTAGAAAAGAGTCTTGGTCAGTAGTCTTTCAGACTAAAATAAAAACGATGATTTTTACATTTTCACAGTAAAAATCATCGTTTTTTCTATTATTTTCAAATTGATTATCACTTAGTGCTATTATTTTTCTTATGTCGTCTTTCATTCTCATGAATGTTGCATCGTGGTCAGTTTTAGTGTAATGATTTCATTTTCTCAATAATTTCTAACTGCTTTTTTATTTATTCTTACGATTAATAATATCTTTGAATTCATTTAACTCGTTATTTATTTCTTGTTTTATCTCAGAGATAATGTCTGTTTCGATTAATTCATTATAAAGTCACTTGATCAATCAATCCATAATTGGATTCACTCTAAAGCGATGAATCGTTCTATAAGAAGGCGTTTGATTTTGTACTAAGAATACGATCAGTTAAAGTGCTTTAGATTCTCTGTCCGGAAGAAATCGATTGATTGCGAGACACCTGAGGGAGCAGGGTGCGTGTCGAGACCAAGGCTCGACCCATCCCCCTAGGTAAGCGAGCAATCACAATACGGCGTATTGATACTGGGTAATTATAACCTAGACTCTTTCGTTTACAATATTGTGGTTTGTTGACGCTCTAACTTTAGTAAGCGCATCAAATATCTTCTACAACAATTAAGGTTTGTTAAGTATTTTCTTCTATAAATATTTGACCTATATTAAAGATTTATAGGAATACGCTCAAAATAAGAAAATTTGTAAGTTTGTATAACATAATTAATTTAATCTGTATGCCTTGTGTTATTACGAGGTAATGAGATGGTAAAACTAGTGCCAAATTGCGGTTTGCTGTCTACCTTAATTGTGCCATCATGCAATTCAATAATCGCTTTAGTTATTGCCATGCCGAGCCCGTTACTATTATCATTACTACGTACTTTAAAGAAACGTTCGAATAGCCTTTCTTGTGTTTCTAGTGACATGCCTTCGCCTTCATCTGTAATAGAACAAATAATCTCATCTTGAGTTGATGTTAAATTAATTTCTATTACGCCATGTTGATGGGAATATTTAATCGCGTTAGTAATGATATTTTGAAATGCTTGATGTAACAAACGTTCATTTCCAACCAATGCAACTGTTGCTAATTCTGTCATAATCATTAATTCCTTTTGATTTGCGGAAAATTGCTCATGACGAATAATATTTTGTAATAAATCCTTTAACTGAATGGTGTCTGTAAAGGTTAAGTGCTCAGCATTATCCAACTCTGATAATAATAGTAGTGCTTTTGTTAGGTCGCTTAAACGTGTTGTAATTTGATGAATTTCATCAATATAGTGATTAGCAGTTTCATGGTCTTTACTATGCTTTAATTGATCCAATAAATGATGGATATGTGTGAGGGGGGTCTTAATCTCATGGGAGACATTTTGCACAAAGTACTGTCTCATATCGTCGAGTTGCTTAAGTGACTGACGCATAGTTTCAAAACGATATTGTAGTGTTCCTAATTCATCATGCCTAGTAATTCGAATCGGTTTACTGAAATCGCCATTCATCAAATATTCAGTTGCTCTTTTGAGTTGTTGTACAGGTTTTATAATGGAATAAGTAGATGTGATGGTGAGAATAATTGATATAAATAGTAACAAGCTAATTAATATAGCTAAAAAAATTCTGAATTCACCAAACGTTTTACCAATATCAGGTCTCATAAAGACCGCTAAATGTTGTTTATGCGATTTGAATTGTACTCCGACAGTATTTTTAGTCGTGTTATCAAAAAATCCTGTCACGATTGGATTATATGGAAGATGTTTAATTCCATGATATGCCTTACCGTCTAAAACTTCCTTAATTGCTTGTGTAGAAACATTATCTGTACGAAAGCTTTCTCCATAAAAATGCTTCTCACCTGAAGACGAAACGGTCATAATTTGATAATTCATTTCTCCTAGATGCTTAAAGTAAGGTTTCAAGTTACTCATATTGGCATCTTGTTGAAAACTTTTTGCATCTTTAAGTGTGCGCATAATTTTAGCATCGTTATTGGCTTTAAGCGTATTATGATAAATAATATTTGTTATGAAAAAACTGATAATAGCACTTAATAGCATGACAACAATCGTATAAATTGCAATTCTAATGTACAGTGATTTAAACATAATCTGTCACCTTATAACCTAAACCGCGAACAGTTTGAATTTTTACGGATGTTTGAAGTTTCTCTAAACGTTTTCTGAGTCTTTTAATATGGACATCCACGGTTCTTTCATCACCCGCATAGTCAAATCCCCATATTCGTTCAATTAAGTCATCCCTATGAAATACCTGTTTAGGGTGAGAAACCAACAGGAATAATAATTGAAATTCTTTATTAGGCAAATACATAGTTTTTGAATTGGCTGTAATTTCTAAATAAGCTTGATTTAAAGTTAAATTGCCAAAAGTTAATTCATTTTGAGCATTGATATTATAACGTTTAAGTACCGCTTTAATTCTAAAGATTAATTCCTTAACTTCAAAGGGTTTCGTAACATAATCGTCAGTTCCGGTTAAATAAGCTTGTTCTTTATCACTCAAGGCATCACGTGCAGTGAGCATGATTACCGGTAATTGATAATCTTCCTTTAAGTGCTGGCATAATTCAAATCCATTCATGCCATCCATCATAATATCAACAATAGCAATGTCGACTTGATTATGCTCTAAATATTTTAGGGCAGATTCAGCATTTTCATGGACTGCTGTATCTATACTTTCATGCTTAACATGTTTAGCTACATAATCTAAGATTTGTGTATCATCATCAACGATTAAACAAGTGGGCATCTTTTATGTCTCCTCCATTAGTTTATTGTAATTATAAACATAACTATAACTACTAAACAAATTTCTAAATATGCACATCAGTTCATATTGAGTTCATATAAGCGTTGTAACTTTATTAATATAACAACGAATAGGGAGTGAATTTTCAATATGAAACTTGCATGGAAAGAAATGAAATATTATAAATTTCGTTATATTTTAATTATGTTTATCATTTTGTTACTTGCAACAATGGTGTTATTTATTAGCGGACTTGCTCAAGGTTTAGCTAGAGAGAATGTGTCACTATTGGATAATATGAAAGCACAAAAATTTGTGATGGAGGACAATAAAAAACCACAATTAGAACAATCCAATATTCAACACCACAAACAACAAGAGATTGAACAAGTCACTAACCAACAACCATTACAACTTGCCTCACAAACATTGAAATTAAATGATGATGAAGAGACAGTTACGATGATTAATTTGTTAGAACAAGACAAACCTCAATTAATTAAAGGTAGTTATCCAACGAAAAATAATGAGATAGCAATTAATGAAAAACTAAAGGCACAAGGTCTGACTATTGGTGATCAAGTGCAATTGAAATCAGGCACAAAGTTAAAAGTTACCGGCGAGATAAACGATACGATGTACGCACACAGCTCAGTTGTAGTGATTTCAAATCAAGGGTTCAACAAATTAAATACAAAGACGAGTACGGTTTATCCATTAATAAATATATCTAAAAAAGACCAACAAGCATTGGAAAAAATATCTGGTATAGCTATTAATGATAAGGCAGATGTTAAAAATGCGATACCAAGTTATCAGGCAGAACAGTCACCATTAAATATGATGGTAATCAGTTTATTTGTTATTTCAGCAATTGTACTTACAGCTTTCTTCTATGTAATGACAATACAAAAGACCGCTGAGATAGGTATATTAAAAGCGATTGGTATAAGCACACGTCATCTCATCAATGCATTATTAGTACAGATTATTGGAACGACAATGGTTAGCACTATTGTTGCGATTGGGATTATTTTACTATTATCTACCATAATGCCAGTGACGATGCCATTTCATATTACATTATTAAATTTATTATTAGTATTTTCGGTATTTATTGTAGTTGCTGTGATAGGAGCATTATTATCTTTAATTAAATTATTTAACGTGGATCCAATAGAAGCTATAGGGGGAAGAGAATAGTGAGTTTAATAGTTAAAGAAGTTCATAAATCATTTGGTAATGGATCATCAGAAACGCGTGTTTTAAAGGGAGTTAATTTTACTGCAAAAAATGGACAATTTATTATATTAAATGGTTCTTCAGGTTCGGGAAAGACAACGTTACTAAATATATTGGGTGGATTATTAACGCAAAGTGCTGGTGAAATTATATACAATGACCAAGCAATGTATAGTGATTTGAAGAAGGCGAGTAGCATGCGTTTACATGATATAGGATTTATCTTTCAATCCTCACATTTGATACCTTATTTAACAGTAGTAGATCAACTAGTCACTGTAGGGGTTGAAGCGGGAATGTCTAAACGAGAAGCAAAGGAAAGGGCACGACAACTATTAACACGTATTGGTTTGCAACATCGGTTAGACGCTTATCCTAATATGTTATCGGGTGGAGAGAAACAAAGAGTTGCAATTATGAGAGCGTTTATGAATCAACCGAAGTTAATTCTAGCTGATGAACCAACTGCTAGTTTAGATGCAAAACGTGCAACAGAAGTAGTTGAAATGATCGCTAATGAAGTTAAGACGCAAGGGTTAATTGGAATAATGATTACACATGATCGACGCTTATTTTCATATGCTGATCAGTTAATCGAATTAGATGAAGGCAAAGTGATTTCAAATTAATCAAAAATAGAGTGTTTGCGTTATTGTGAAATAAATAAGAGGTTGAGACACAATCGTTATTCTAATGTAATAACGATGTCTCAACCTCATTTTTTTACCAAGTTGGAATATGCCATAAAGCCATGATGCAAATAAAGAATAATGAAGCAAAATAGATTGTTAAAATGAATTTATATTGGTACATTAACGCTAAAAAGTCTCTGACTAAGGCGATTTCTAAGAAGTGATAGGGTGTATGACTACCTGCACCAGAGAGTTTTAAGTGGAATTTTTGTCCAAATCTCAGTGCACGTAATATATGGAATTGGCTCGTGATGCAAATGATAGACTTTGACTTATCTTGTATGTTGTTTAATAGTGCGGTTGTGTACTGAATATTTTCAAAGGTACTCGTAGATCGGTCTTCCATAATGATTTGAGATTTAGGTACACCATGATCAACTAGATATCTACTCATTGCTAAGGCTTCGGATATTGGCTCGTCTGGACCTTGACCGCCACTGACAATCATTGTTGCTGTTGGATGTTCATTAAAAATATCGAGCGCTTTATTGAGTCGTTCTGCTAACATTGGTGTAACGCGTTCTGTGAAAATACCAGCTCCCAATATAAGTATTATATCAATTTCTTTGTTAAGCGATACTCTTGAGAAACTTGATGTACATACGGCGTAACATAAAAATGCATAAATAGTACTAAAAGCAATAGCAGCTAGCCAATAAAAGATAGCATTAAACGCAATGGGTATTAAAGAGATATATGCACAAGCAGCAGCAAATAAACCAACTTTATAAATGATTTTTCCAAGACGCTGTAAAAATAAGCGACCTGCAGGAATATGTCTTAAATGATTGTGTCTATAGCAAAGTGTCGCTATACCGATTGCCATAGCTATTAATAAAGCAATGGGGTATGTGTGAGCGCCAATGTTAATTATTATAACGATAAATCCTAATATTACCTGGGTAATAAAAAAATTAAGACGAACGAATAGATTAATATTAAAAGTCATGCCAATGCATATGACAATAATCATAAAGGTTAATAATATAGGGAGTATGTTCATGTGTCACCTCGAATTACAATTGTATATTTAATGTAAGTTATACCGCTTAAATTAGCAAATGTAATTATTATTTTAGACCGAATGTATGGAAAATTTGTAGAAATTAACGATTCTTATGAAAAGGTTTACAATATTAGTTATATAAATGTATATTTGAATAAATTAGAATAAGGGTAATAACAGGGGATACAGAGGTGACGAAAAATGGTAAAAGATATAAATAACCATATTGAATTTATGAAAGAATTTTTAAATGATATTAATACATTATTAGCAAATCTATCTATTAAAATACGTGAAGAATATCATGTCTCTAAAGAACAGGCATATGTTATTAGAATGTTAGAACATGAGAAGGCATTGTCATTGACTGAAATAACTGAGAGACAAGGTGTAAATAAAGCTGCAGTAAGTCGCAGAATAAAGAAACTCATCAATGCTAGATTAGTACAATGGGATAAATCAGAAGAAAGTATGGATCAAAGAATGAAATATATCAAGCTTACGGAATTGGGAAAGCAATTTAATGTTGAAAGCAAGCAAATCATTAGTGATATTGTGGGTAATCTTTCCAGTGATTTGTCAGATGAACAAATAGAACAAGCACGCTATGTTTTAGAAATAATTGATTATAGAATAAAGCAAGTTAATATTGAGAATAACTATTAGTGAAGGCAAATATAATTTAGTTTACTTATGATATATTTTGTAGCGATTGAAGTTTAAGTGACGATTGGCGCTTATTTATAAAGTGACAATCGTTTTATTATACCAGTTTATCACTTCTTTAAGACTAAATACGTATATCAATTTTTACGGATTAAATTTATAATAAAAAAGGATACCTATAGAAATTACTTTTTGGCAATGACATTACAAATAACTAACAATCTATAGAATGATATAGTTTCACGTTGTGTTATGTTAAAATAACGAGATAGTGTAAAAAATTCAGGATTATAGAGGTGATAAAATGCAAAAATGTCCTGAGTGTGGGGGAAATATGCGAGATGGACAAAGAAAATGTCGTCATTGTGGCCATCGAATTAAAGGGCGAGCGAATGATAACGAAATGACGAGAGCAACTAAAGAAAGTAATTCTACATCTAATTTGAAAATACGTAAAATTATACCCTTTGGAATTGCATTTTTTATCATTGTTTTACTTATTATTATTTTCTTTTTGGTTAGGAACTTTAACTCTCCTGAGGCTCAATCTGAAATATTAATCAATGCAATTGAAAATAATGATACGCAAAAGCTTTCTACGTTATTAAGTTCACAAAATAATAGTGTTGATGAAAATGAAGCAACAGCATATATAAAATATATTAAAAAAGAAGTCGGTATGAAGCAATTTGTTAAAGACGTCAATAGCAAGATTACTAAGCTTAATAAGAGTTCGACGAAAGAAGCGGGCTTTGTAACAGCTAAAAATGGTGAGAAGGTATTGCGAATTAGTAAAAATGGACGCCGCTATTTCTTGTTCGACAATATGAGCTTTACTGCACCAACGAAAGAGGCAATTGTTAAGCCGAAAGACGATACTACATATAAATTTAAATCACAAGATAAACAAAAAACTGTAGTAGCTGATAAGAATAAGACGACTTCCTTAGGTAAGTTTATTCCAGGTGATTATGAACTTGATGCTAAAAAGGAAATGGAGAATGGACAATTCAGTGGTCAGTTGAAATTTAACTTTAACAATAGTAATAATGAAACAATTGACGTTACTGAAGACTTTAATGAAGCATACATTCAAGTAGAATTGAATGGAGCTAGTAACATTGATAAAAATACAGTTAAAGTCAAAATAAATGATAAGACCTATAAATACAAAAAGGATAAATCATATGGTCCATATCCAAAAACACAAGAAGTTACGATTTCTGCAGAGGGACAAGCTAAAAAGAAAACATTTAAGTCATCTGCAACAACTGTAAAAACAGATAATCTTCGTGATAATACCCATGTTTCATTGAATTTTGATGAAGATGAAATTGATAAATATGTAAAGAAAAAAGAGAAAGAAGAAAACAGTTTTAGAAATAAGGTTGTTAATTTTTTCGGTAAATATACAACAGCACTCAACAGTGCAAGTAGTCAAAATGATTTCAGCGTAATATCAGATTACTTAAAGAAGAATTCAGCAAACTATAAAGAAACTAAAAAAGATATAGCATCTCAAAATGCTTTATATATTCAACAACCTCAGATTACTGATATCATACGTGTTGGAAAAACATTTTATGTGACAGGTCAAACCTTCAAGGCGAATGGTGAATATGGTAATGTTAACTACGAATTAGAAGGTAGTAAAGATGCTGATGATTTAAAGGTAGTAAATTATAGTGAATCATAGTTGAAAACATACTCAGAATAGTGGTGAAGTTGTCTATAACAATAGGTAACTTCGCTACTATTTTTTATATTACAAGTTTAGAACAAAGTGAATAATTATATACAATCAACTGAAATGAAAACTTTTTTGAATATATTGTAGTAAGGTATTTAAAAAGTTATACGCTAAAGATATAATTAATAGCAATTAACTGTTGAATGGAAATTTGAACTACAACAGTACGACAAAATAATATACTTCAAATAGGCTGTAGAAACATTGGCAGCCTAAATTTATTTATAGGAGCGTTTAAATGGATAAAACACAAGAAACTCAAAAGCAATCTTTATTGTTTATTATCATACTTGGTGCTTTAACAGCCATTGGTGCATTATCTATTGATATGTTCTTACCAGGTTTGCCTCAAATACAGTCAGACTTTAATACGACAACTTCAAATGCACAACTGACACTTTCATTCTTTATGATAGGTTTAGCCTTAGGGAATTTATTTGTTGGACCGATTTCCGATGCCATTGGTAGAAAGCTCCCATTAATGATAGCAATGCTACTTTTTACATTAGCCAGTATTGGTATTATCTTTATTGATAATATTTGGATAATGGTCAGTTTACGATTTGTTCAAGGATTTTGTGGAGGAGCTGCGGCAGTCATTTCACGAGCAATCTCTAGTGATTTGTATAGTGGAAAGCAACTTACTAAATTCTTAGCATTACTCATGTTAGTTAACGGTGTCGCACCAGTCATTGCCCCTGCATTAGGTGGGGTGATCCTATCATTTGCCTCTTGGAGAATGGTGTTTGTCATTCTTACACTATTTGGTATAGCTATGTTGGCGGGCACTGTATTTAAAGTAACGGAATCATTACCAATAGACCATAGAGACAGCCCGCATCTATTAAGTATTTTTAAGAACTTTAAAGATTTACTTGTTACTCCGCGTTTCGTCTTACCTATGTTGATTCAAGGCGTGACCTTTATAATGCTTTTTAGTTACATATCAGCTTCGCCATTCCTAACACAAAAGATTTATGGATTATCAGCTCAACAATTTAGTATTATGTTTGCTTGTGTGGGAATTAGTTTAATTATTTCTAGTCAGGCTACAGGAAAATTAGTAGATTATATTGAACGTTTAGTACTACTGAGAATATTGACTATAGTACAACTGATAGGTGTGGCATGGGTATCCATTACACTATCAATGCATTTGAGTATCTGGTTATTATTTATTGGATTTATTATTCTTGTTGCACCTGTTACCGGTGTGGCTACTTTAGGATTTTCAATTGCAATGGAGGAACGAACAGGCGGTAATGGCAGTGCTTCTAGTCTATTAGGTTTAGTGCAATCATTATTAGGTGGTATTGTCACGCCATTAGTAGGTTTATTTGGAGAAGCAAACTTCATTCCATATGTGAGTATCATTATCATATCTGGTATATTATTGATTATTTTACAAATTTTGAATTATTTTGTATTCAAAGCAAAGCAACCGCAATAATAATTAAGAAACCGAGTATTGTATTCAGATACAGTACTCGGTTCTTTTATGTTGTGTTGTACTTATAAACCATCCAATACTTCTATATAAACTAATTATATAGAAGTATATTGTCATATCTTATGAGCTTAAATTTGAGTTGCTGTAATTTATACAACCTCTTTATACACACGATGTTTGTTTATGATTATCGCCTTAGTTTAATGGCATTAGCCAACAGGATTTGTGCAAGTTCGTCGGGTGATTCTTTACAATCCTCTCTAATCCAATAATAAATAAGTCCGATTTGTCCACCTACTGCATAGATTACAAATTGCTTTTTATTTAAAACATTTGTGTAATTATCCAGTAACTTTGTATAGGTTTCCTTTGTTTCGTGGACATAATCTGAAAATAAATCTCGATTAGGATGAGTGACTAATATGGCATGGAAGAAACCATAGTGTCTCTGAATGTAAGTTAAAATAACTTTGAAGAATTTATATAATTTATAGTGGTCAATTTCAACATCTTTAAAGCTATCGTAGAATGCGTTTAATAATTTAGTATATTTGTCTAAATGATATGTTTGAATGGTTGTCATTAAATCATATTTATCTTGGAAATAATCATAAAAGGTAGTTCGATTAATGCCACTATATGCACAAATCATCTTGATGGTTATATTTTCAAATGGTTGCTCTTCTAAGAGGATAATCATATTTTTTATTATTTTATATTTTGCGTTTCGTTTCATGTTTCCTCCCTCTAAAAAGAACAAAAAATGACCTACCCAACACATTTAAAATAACTGTTGGTGTTTTTTTGATTTTCATGTCTCTATAATATATAAAGTGAATTTTAAAAGCAAATAGGAGGAAAGAGTAATGAAGAAAATGGTATTAATCAATGTCATTACCATTGTAGTTCTTGTGATTTTAGGAGTAGTAGGTTTCCATTTTTATAATCAAGCTACAAGTTATGTAAGTACAGATAATGCCAAAGTTGATGGCGAACAAATTAAAGTTTCTGCCCCAGCTTCTGGTGAAATTAAATCTTTCGACGTGAAAAACGACGAAAAAGTGGATAAAGGTGACAAAGTCGCTAAAATCGCAGTTAAAGGCGATGATGGACAAGCTCAAACAATGTCTATTAAAATGCCTCAAAACGGTACAATCGTAAAAACGGATGCTATGGAAGGTTCTATGGTTCAAGCAGGTTCTCCAATAGCATATGCTTATAATTTAGATGATTCTTACATTACTGCCAATGTTGATGAAAAAGATATTGCAGATGTTGAAGAAGGTAAAGATGTTGATGTAAAACTTGACGGTGAAGATGCGAAACTTAAAGGTAAAGTTGAAGAAGTCGGTAAAGCAACAGCTTCTAGCTTCTCATTAATGCCTTCATCAAATAGTGATGGTAACTATACAAAAGTTTCTCAAGTAGTACCTGTGAAAATTTCACTTGATTCAAAACCATCTAAAAATGTTGTTCCAGGAATGAACGCTGAAGTCAAAATTCATAAAAACTAAGGGGGGTCTATAAATGACAATGGCCTTCATTATTATTTACGTAGTCATAGCGCTCATTCTTGTTGCTTTGATTAATTTAGTTGTTGTAAAAAACAGCAAAAGAAAGTCAAAACGACAATTGGAACAAACTAAGCATAGTAAGCATGCTTCAAATGAAAGTTATCAATCTAAATTTAAAGTGAATGACGACCATGATTCTAAAGAATCAAATGTAGCATCATCTTATAAACAAGATGTAGAAGATGATCAAGATAAGGTTGAAGCAAATCCAGCTCAATCTATAGCATCGACTGAAGATAACAGACAAACAACAACAGATTCAGACCATGAGCAAATTAACCCTAATTCAGAAGAAGCCCAAGTAAATGAACAGTTAAAACAAAAACATAGTTCATTTATGTTCGGTAAAGGGACATCTCAAGGTAAAGTATTAATCGCAATGATATTTGGTATGTTTATTGCGATCTTAAACCAAACACTGTTAAACGTTGCATTACCAAAAATCAATACAGATTTTAATATTTCTGCGAATACTGGTCAGTGGTTAATGACAGGGTTTATGTTAGTGAATGGTATTTTAATACCAATCAGTGCGTTTTTATTTAATAAATATTCTTATAGAAAATTATTCTTAGTTTCTATGACATTATTTACAATAGGTTCTCTAGTTTGTGGACTATCAGGTTCGTTTACAATGATGATGGTCGGACGTGTCTTACAAGCAATTGGTGCTGGTGTCTTAATGCCACTTGGTACTAATGTATTTATGACAATCTTCCCACCAGAAAGACGTGGGGCAGCAATGGGTATGTTAGGTATAGCGATGATATTAGCACCAGCAATTGGTCCTACATTATCAGGTTATATCGTTGAAAACTATCACTGGAACGTAATGTTCTATGGTATGTTTATTATTGGTTTGGTATCACTTGCAATCGCATATATTTGGTTTAGAGTGTACCAAGTTACTACAAATCCAAAAGCCGATATACCAGGTATTATATTTAGTACGATTGGTTTTGGTGCATTGTTATACGGCTTCAGTGAAGCAGGTAATGATTCATGGAGTTCACCAGTAGTTGTTATTTCATTAATCGCAGGTGTTGTATTTATTGCAGCATTTGTAATTCGAGAAGTAACTATGCGTGTGCCAATGCTTGATATGGCAGTATTAAAATATTCAGGATTCACGCTTACTACAGTAATCAATATGATTGTTACGATGAGTTTATTTGGTGGTATGATCCTATTACCATTATATTTACAAAACTTAAGAGGATTTACGCCAGTACAATCAGGTTTATTATTACTACCAGGTGCATTAATTATGGGTGTTATGGGACCTATCGCCGGTAGATTACTTGATTCAATTGGTATTAAACCATTAGCATTAGTAGGTACAGCAATTATGACCTATGCTACATGGGAGTTAACAAAATTAAACATGAATACGACTTATGGTCATTTAATGTTAATTTATATTGTTCGTTCATTTGGTATGAGTTTTATCATGATGCCAATTATGACAGCAGGTATGAACTCATTACCACAGCGTTTAATCGCACATGGTAACGCGTTAACAAATACGTTAAGACAATTAGCAGGTTCAATTGGAACAGCATTGTTAGTTACGGTAATGTCTACTCAGACAACACAACATATCGCTTCATACAGTCAAGCATTAGATAAAACAAATCCATTTATTAAAGATAGACTACAAGAAATGTCACAAGCATTAGGTGGAGAACAAATGGCAACACAAAGTGTGTTAGAATTTGTTCAAAAATTAGCCTCTATTAATGGTGTTAACAGTGCCTTCTTAATCGCAACAGGATTAAGTGCGTTAGCATTTGTCTTGAGTTTATTCTTAAAAGGTAAATCTCATTATATGTCAAATGAAGAATAAGTATTAAAAAACAGGAAGACTCATTATTTGAATAGCATTTCTCAAATGTTTTCACGCGCTAAGTGTGGACATTGAGTTTTGCATTTTCATAATGAATACTTCCTGTTTTTTTATTATATTAAAATTTAGTTTGTCTATTTCTGAAGAATAGGCTAATAATTAATAATGCGATACTACATGTTAATAAGATGAATGCGTTATGAATAGCAACTGCCTCAGTTAATATTTGTTCTGGGCTAAGGTTAATGTAGTGTTGGCTCATTGAGTCGGAAATACTTTTAGCAATGTTCTCAATTAAAAATGAGAAACCAAATGTGATGACAAACATGATTGCTAAAATAAATAAATTCAACATTTTTAATGCAGTACGGTTAAATATCAATGTAAAGATCGTTAAGATTAAGCTCAATATACATGCACTAAAAAATACATAAAATACGAGTATTAAGCTATCAATGTGTGATTGGAGATTATCGATATTTTCAATATTGATATTTAAGTTACCCATGTGATTCATTGTGTTCTGTAAGTTCGTTATTTGATGGAATGTGATAGGTTCGTTAACGAAAGTTAAATTTAATATGGGCTCTTTAAACATACTGTAGCCTGTAATTGCTACTAATATTAGCACGATAACTTGAATCACGATGTTAATCCACGATTTTTTCTTTCGGCTATGTCGTGTGCCTCTGTACATAGGTTCGCTAGTTAATGTATGTTCAAAATCTTCGAATTGACGGTTGGTTTCTGCCATGAGTGTACTCCTTTCTAAATAGTTGCAATGGTACTATTTTGTGATTTTAATGATAGTTTTGTTATAATGTGAAGTAATTGATATATTTTAAAATTTGGGATAGTATACTTAAAATATAAAATCGTTTAGATATAATATTAATTGCTTATTCACACTATACGATGGCTGAAATTAAATGTCATTGAATTAATTTTACCATAACATTTATTTGATATTCCAAATAATATGAAATTTTTCATGGGTTTGCGTAATAAACTGAGATTGGATGGATTAAACATGAAATCTAGATTAACAACGAAATTCATAAATAAATACTTATTACCGTTTCGCTCAATCATTTTTGAAAATGATACGGATTTCGAGCGCTTTTTGAAAAATAGAGAACAGCAAAATCAAAAAAAGCATAAGCAACCAGAAACATTGAATGTAAAATCTGATTTAGATAAACAGCAATTAGGGGATATGCAACTATTTAGATTTAGATTTCGTCATAGTCACCAGAAAAAGATACTTTATATTCACGGTGGGTATAATGTGTTGCAACCTTCTGCATTTCACTGGCGTTTCATGGATAAGCTTGCTTTAAGTACGCTTAATGAAGTGGTATTACCTATCTACCCCAAAGCGCCGGAATATCACATTGATGACACATATAAGGCTATACAACAAGTTTATGACCAATTGTTAACAGAATGTAGCAATGAGGATATTGTCTTGATGGGTGATGGTACAGGTGGGGCATTGGCATTAGGTTTTGTACAACAGCTAGTAGCTGAAGGTCAACCGCTGCCTAACAAAATATATCTTTTTTCTCCATTATTAGATGCGACATTTAGTAATGAGGACATCACTGAGGAACTTGAGCGTAAAGATGTCATTGTAAACAAGCAAGGAGTGCAACGTATTTTAAGTGAATGGTCTGAGCATACGCCATTAGATAACCAACGTGTATCTCCATTGAATGGGTCACTTGAACACTTGCCACCGATATATATGTTTGGTGGCACGAGAGAAATATATTTACCTGATATGACTAAATTGGCGCATTTACTGGAAGATAACCAACGACCTATTCATTTTTATGAATATAAGCGAATGGTTAATGCCTTTCCATTGTTACCAATTAGAGAGTCACATAAAGTTGTAAAGCAAATTGTGAATACAATAAATCAATAGTATATGTGATAAGTAAACGTTACTGATTAACTATAGATGAAAACAAGATCACACAATTTATTATCCTAATTTATGAACACGAAGTAATTTCAAAATCTGATTAAAAAAGAATATCAATAATCAAACAAAAGGACAGGCAATGACATGATATATGTCTGCCTGCCTTTTTAATTATTATAAATTAATTGATGAAATTAGACTTCCTTATCATTATGAATCGTTGTTCTAATAGTATGGATGACATGTATTTGACCCTTAAGTTGATAATATTGAGCAATAAAGTGTTCAAAGTCATCTGTAGGTTCGCTAAGTCTGTCGAACTTTGATAGTAAATCTTGATACTCAGTTGAATAATTGGCTGCATAAGTTTCATAATGCGCTAAAAATGTATCAGTATCGCTATAAGTATTGAGCAGTGTATCAATGGCGTCGAGCGCTTTCTTTTGTCCTTGGTAGTATGCAATATCGAAACCGCGTTGAATTAATTTACTGTCTGGTCCATTTATAACCAGTGCTTTTTTTTGATTCAGTTCGCTCAATTCATATTTAGTTGTATCAAGTAAATCATAAAGTTGCATTTGTACTTTTTCATGCATAGATTGTGTCATATATTGAACTCCTTAGTTTGGAATGTTGATGCGGTGACCTAATTGCTTTGGCCATTCTATGTTGGGTTGTTGATTGTAAACATCTGTTATTTGAGTTGTGAATTGCATTGGGAAAGGTGCTGTACGATTGGTCTGTCTATCGATTCCTAGCATCATTGCTTCATTTGTTGCTACAGTTGTCCCATCAGCGTTTGTCATAATTGAAAAGAAATGTAGTCTTTTAGCATCGAAATTATAAAGATAGATAGTTATCGTAAACGTACTAGGATATTTTAATTCTGCCAAATATGACGTATGTTCTTCAACTGTAAACAACGTGTAGTTGAGTTGCTCACGTTCCTCTAGTGATAAGCCGTGTTGGTAGTTAAATTGATTAATTGCTTCACTAAATACAATATTATAATTTGCATCATGTACGTGCCCGTTATGATCAATCATATCCTCAGTTACTTTAGCATTATAAGTAAATGGTATGTTCATTCTAAAAACTCCTTGAAGATTCTTAATACTACAAAATAATTACTTTTAGTTTACTAAATTTATTATTAACTTACACGTATTGTATTTCATGATAAAATAAAGAAAATACTTTGAGGTGTGACGATATGAGTATGACGATTAAATATCAAACTGCTAAACAAAAGTTACAACAAGTCGATCAAATTGAAACGATACCCAAAGATGCTACATTAATTTGGTGTGATTTTAGTGAACCTACTGCGGCAGACAATGAAATCTTACAGTCTTATTTTAACTTTAATAAACTAGAAATAGATGATACAGTTAATGGGACACCGCGTGCGAAGTACAAAGCTTATGACACATACCAATATATCGTGTTTCATAGTGTGACACATGATAATACGATTAAAGCACTTAACTTATTCATTAAAGATAATATGCTCATTACGTATCATCATAAACCCTTTGCTATTTTGTCTGATGTTGAACAGTTAATAACTGAACATTTTCAACCAGATTTAGATACATCGGATTTAGTATTACATATTTTAGACAAGATGGTCGATAGTTACTTTAAACCAATAACTGAAATAGAAGATAAGGTTTATGCATTTGAAGACCATCAAGTTGATGAAAGTACAAATAAAACAGTCATGGATAAGGTTTATAAGATTAGATCTCAAATCATTCAAATAAAGCGTATTATTTATCCAATGAGAGAGCTTGTCGATGATTTAAAGGAGAGCCACATTTTACTTGTAGATAATAAAAATCATATGTATATTCAACATATAGATGATCATTTAATTAAACAAGTTAACATATTGAAGATAGCGCAAGAGATGACTAATGAAATTAGAGATAATTATTCATCCTACACGTCTTACAAGATGAACAGTGTGATGCAAGTGTTGACCTTGGTGTCGGTAATATTTTTACCCTTAACTTTAGTAACTGGTATATATGGGATGAACTTTACGAATATGCCTGAATTAAAATGGCATTATGGTTACTACATGGTTCTATGCTTGATGTTATTAATCAGTATTGCTTGTATTATATATTTTAAAAGAAAGAAATGGTTTTAACTGGGAAATCAATAACGGAACTGTGTTTCCGATGAATAGATAACTGACAATAAGGATTAAGAGTAGGAGTAAAATTAATGAGCGATTTAAAAAGAGAACAACGAAAAAATGAGCATGTTGAAATAGCGATGGCACAACAAGATGCTTCAATTTCAGATTTTGATGAAATGAGGTTTGTCCATCATTCGATTCCAAATATCGATGTCGCTGATGTGAACTTGCAGAGTGAATTACAGGATTTCACAATGAAACAACCGATTTACATCAATGCGATGACAGGTGGCAGTGAATGGACTAAAAATATAAATGAAAAATTGGCAATTATTGCTAGAGAAACTGGAATGGCAATGGCAGTAGGTTCGACTCATGCTGCTTTGAGAAATGCAAAGATGAGTTCTTCATTTAGTGTAGTTAGAGATGCCAATCCAGAAGGTATGATATTTAGTAATGTTGGTGCAGATGTTCCTGTAGACAAGGCTGAAGAAGCTGTGAAATTACTAGATGCTCAAGCATTACAAGTACATGTGAATTCACCGCAAGAATTAGTTATGCCAGAAGGGAACAGGGTATTCTCTACATGGATGGAGAATTTAGCACAAATCATACAACGTGTTAAAGTTCCTGTTATTGTAAAAGAAGTTGGATTTGGCATGAGTAAAGAGATGATAAAGGCGTTAAATGAAATCGGCGTACGTTATATTGACGTTAGTGGCAGAGGCGGCACAAACTTTGTTGATATTGAGAATGAACGTCGCGAATATAAAGATATGGATTACCTTGGGCAATGGGGTCAAACTACCGTAGAATCATTGTTAGAATCTACTGCGTTCCAACAAGACATGAACTTCTTTGCTAGTGGTGGTGTGAGAACACCATTAGATGCTGTGAAATGTTTAGCACTTGGTGCACGAGCAGTAGGTATGTCGCGCCCATTTTTAAATCAAGTTGAGAATAATGGGATAACAGCCACACTAGACTATGCAGAACAATTCACTGACCATATGAAGAAAATAATGACAATGTTAAATGCCCAATCTATAGACGAATTAAAGCAAGCACAAATTGTTTATGGTCCAAGACTACATGCTTGGATTGAACAAAGAAACTTAGATATTAAATAAATCAATTGCAATAATAATTTAAACAAGCGCTTAAATGTCTTTTGTCAAAGTCATCTCAGCGCTTGTTATTTACTTTCAGTTCATGATATGTCTCTCTAATGATAAGTTCTATGTTTAGAGATAATCATATGTACGAAGCATCATATTGTGTTTCATACGCCAGGTTACATACGCCATGTTAAATCTGGATTGTCCATCTCGGTTTTCTTCATTCTTGAAACATATGGATTACCTTTGACGGTAAATCTTAATGGTTTAGTTGTCCATTCTCCTTTGTTAGGAATACCAATGCGTGCACTTTCTTCAATGTGTTGAGGATATTTACGGTTTTTAGTATCGATGAGTAAACGCCCTTCATTCAAACGAGAACCATCCAAATATCGTGGAATGTTAAAAGCTTTTGTCCATTTACCAGGACCGTTCGTTATTTCAAAACCTGTTTTGCCTCGACGTTTTGCCATGATTTCGATACCTTCTTCAGGTTCGACAGCTCTAATTAATACGCCTTCAGGAATACCTTCTTGCTGTGTAACAAAATTTATTAATAAATGTGTATGCATGACATGTGCATAGATTGTACCACCATTTTTATATAAAGATTCAACTTTTGGAGTACGTTTACCTTTATATCCATGGGCAGCTTGATCTTTTGTGCCTACATAAGCTTCAGTTTCTACAATATATCCCGTTAATCTTTGTTGTTCATCATGAAAAATAATGCGCACGCCGAGTAAATCACGAGCAATTGTAATGGTGTCCCTATGTATAAAATCCATGAAAACTTTACCTCCATTGTTTGTTACTTATAAAATAATTTTAAAACTAGTATATATAAAAAATTATGTTATCAAAAACAAAATATTTTGATACACTATATATTGTAAGGGTACTTGTTTAGTAAGTATAAATGTATCAAAGATTTGCTCTTAAACAAAGCCCTAAGGGAGATTATATTTTAATAGGAGGGAGTAGCATATGGAGAGGAAAATTGGTTTTGGTCAAGCGCTTAAACTGTTTTGGAAACAGTATGTAAATTTTAAAGGTAGAGCGCGCCGCAGTGAATATTGGTTTATGGCGTTGTGGCATCTAATATTTATGGTTCCCGTATTTATATTATATATAATTGGATTAGTTATTATGATTTCTGGTTTTTCTGTGGAATCAGATGGTGTGGGTGCTTTCGGTTTAATCTTAATGATGATTATGGGAATTATATTATTTGTATATGCTTTAGCAACGTTAATTCCTAATTATGCATTATACATACGTCGTTTCCATGATACTGGTAGATCGATGTTAATACCACTTATATTTTTAGGTGTATATATAGTCACTTATTCAATTATAATAGCATTTAATTTTACTGATCCTTATTATGAAAAAGCGTCTACAAGTATTATCTCGATTTTAATTTATTTATTATATCTAGGTATGGGTATTTATAATCTCGTTATTTGTTGTTTAGATAGCGAAAGAAAAACGAATAAATATGGACAAAGCCATAAATATAGTAGTTTTTATCAAACTAAGCAAAATAAAAACAACAGCAACGCACCTGCGGATGATGACATTGTAGTTGAATCATCAAATTCTGAGCAGCGTTTTAAACATTTAAGTGAGCGAGAAGATAAATAATCGTAGCTTGAAATGAATAGAATAATGTGAATTTTAATAAAATATTAACTGTCGAACTGGGTTTAACCGTTTCGACAGTTTTTTTGTTAGAACTTTATCCTAGAAATAAATTTTTCTTAGCAGATTTTTGTTAGAAATTAAAAATAGGGTGCACACTTTGCGTGAGAAATTGCTACATCGATTTGATTTTGAGTTGTGCGAGTACACAGGAGTTAGCACCTTTTCAATTTTAAAATAGCTCATAATTTTTGAGTCACTTAGTCATTCATTTTCATTCATGTCTAAACCTTAAATATAACTATAGGATGGATAAGATTTACCTAATAAATCATGGAATGATTGATATCGTTTAAATAAACGTTCATATTGTTCTACCTTTTCTGGATCAGGCTGTTTGCTATAGTAAATTGGTTGTTTCATTGCGACAACAGTATCCTCTAAGGAATCATATGCACCTCCGACAAATGCGCCTAACATTGCTGCACCTAATGCAGTAGCATTGCTAGCGTCGATGACAACAATTGGTTTATTTAACACATTAGCGTATATATCAATTAATAACTCACTTTTCATTGGAATACCACCAGCTGCATAGACAGTATGAATGTCGATTTGATTGTTTTCAAATTGTTGCATGATCATTTTCGTACCAAAGGCTGTTGCTTCAATATAAGCTCTATGAATCATTTCATAAGGAGTAGTTAATGTGAGTCCGATTACACTACCAGTTAAGTGGCTATCACTTAAGATACTACGATTCCCATTATGCCAATCCAATACTGTAACATGTTGTTTTGCTATATCAATTTTTGAAGCGAGTATTTCAAGTTGTTCTAATACGCTTCTATCTTGTGCTTGTGCTTCATCTACAATTTCCTTTGGTGCTAAATTTGCTGAGTAGTTAAATAAGTCACCTACTGCAGGTTGACCTGCTTCATATGCGTACATTCCTGGAATAATAGCATCTTTTACTGAACCAGTAATTGCAGGTATGGGTACTTGTTTAGTATCTAATACTAAATGACATGTGCTTGTGCCTATAACTGAAGTGAATGCGCCTTCTTCAATAGCGCCCACGCCAAGTACACCTGAATGTGCGTCAATGATAAAGGGAGAAACTTGGACGTTACTTGCTAAGTCCCATAGTTGTTGGAATGCTGATGTGAGACAACCGGCACTTTCGCCAATGTTAATTACAGGTGCTTCACATTTTTCTTTAATTATTGTTGGCAACTCGCTATCAACTGCTTTAAAAAAGTTGTAGTTAAAGCCATCTTGTTCATTATAAAATCCTTTAAATCCAATGCCACAATTTGATCTTGTATTGTTACCAGTTAACAAACTAACAAGGTAATCTCCTGCTTCCATAATATAGCTCGCACGTTCTAGTATTTCTGGCGCATGTTTTTTTACTTCTAATATCTTTGGTATCATCCATTCGCTATTTACATTATGCCCATAATACTGTATCCAAGATGGATCATGTTGTTCACTTACTTCCTTCATTAGTGTAGCTTCGTCTTGCGCGCCATGATGTTTCCATAGTTTGACATATGCATGTGGATTATCTTTTAAATCGTTATGGTTATGTAAAGGCTCAAACTGATCATCCAAGAAAACGATTGTACAGCTTGTGAAATCAATGCCGATACCAATGACCTCATCTCGATTGACTTGACTTTCCTCTAGTACATGTTTTACGCCATGTTTAAGAATGTCGACATAATCATCTGCATGCTGTAAAAAATAATGATGAGGAAGTTCTTGTCCATTTAGTGTTTCAGAAATTGTACCGTGACTGTATGCTTTAATATAGCTTGAAACAATATTACCATTTGTAGTATCGACTAAAAATACGCGTCCAGATGAAGTACCATAATCGATGCCTATACTGTATGTCATAATTGAACTACCTCCTACGCTATAATTAGAAAACTATTTAAGCTAATGATAGCGATTACAATTACTGATGTAAAGTAGGGCAAACTAATGTATGATGACAGGTTATATGATTCAGCTTAATACAATAGTAGGTTCTATAGATAATACAACTATTAATTTAATATGTATTTTAAATAATGTCGTGGTATGATCGTGTTATACATAATGAGGAGAGGGGATGAATACATGTTAACGATAAACCATGTGACAAAGAAATATAAAGACTTTGTTGCAGTAAATGACATTTCGTTGTCGTTAGATGAAGGAAAGATGCTAGGCTTTCTAGGGCGTAATGGTGCAGGAAAGACGACAACATTTCGAATGATTTTGGGATTGACGCCAGTTACAGAGGGCCAGATATTGTATAATAATCAAATTATTGATAAAACTTTATATGACCGAATTGGATATTTACCTGAAGAAAGAGGACTTCATCCAAAAATGAAGGTCGAAGATGAATTACGTTATTTGGCGAGTTTAAAAGGCATGAAAAATAAAGCGATTAATAAAGAAATTGATTATTGGCTCGATAGATTCGATATTGAAC
Source organism: Staphylococcus sp. 231237_7MaSpsaltlick (assembly GCF_043107035.1). Classification (NCBI taxonomy): domain Bacteria; kingdom Bacillati; phylum Bacillota; class Bacilli; order Caryophanales; family Staphylococcaceae; genus Staphylococcus; species Staphylococcus sp. 231237_7MaSpsaltlick. The sequence continues at coordinate 102,947 of NZ_JBICNX010000008.1, read as the reverse complement.
AAAATAGGGAAAAGAAAATTGAATCATTATCAAAAGGTAATCAACAAAAAATTCAATTATTAGCAAGTATGTTACACAGACCAGAATTATTAATATTAGATGAACCGTTTAGTGGTTTGGATCCAGTGAATGTGGAATTGTTAAAATCTGCTGTTAATGACTTAAATAAAGAGGGTACGACAATTATTTATAGCTCGCATCGAATGGAACATGTTGAGGAATTATGTGATGATGTTTGCATTTTAAATAAAGGAGAATTAGTGGTTTCAGGACCAATAGACCAAGTAAAATCAAATCATGGTAATAAAAAGGTGATTATTGAAACTGATAAAGCATTAGATGATTTACAGAATATTAACGGTGTACTAGATTGTAATAGGACGAAGCGGAATATTGAGTTAACGATCAATGATGAAGCTACTGCTGAAGTGATTTATCAGCAAGTTATTCAACACGGATACGTACGACGTTTTCAAGTTGTAGAGCCATCATTAAATGAGATATTTATTGATAAAGTAGGTGATTTAAATGGATAAATTTTGGTCAACATTTAAATTAACTTATAAAAATAAAGTAACAACGAAATCATTTCAGATTTTCACAATAATAGTCATCGTACTGATTCTTGCAGCAGCAAATATAAATAAAATTATTGATTTGTTTGATCATGGTAGCGATAAAGTAGGAATTGTTACAGATAACAAGCAAATTTATAAACTTATTGATCAGCAAAGTAAACAACTAGATGATGATGCACAGTATGTAAAGGTTACTGAACAAACTGCAAAATCTGAAATAAAAAAAGATAAGTTAGACAAAGCTTATGTCATCACAATTTCAGATAATCAAAAAATTAAAGGTAAGATTATGAGTAAAGACAGTGTGTCTACAGATGATAAACAACAACTGTCAGCCGTGTTATCTACAATACAAACACAATTAACAGCAGCAAATCTTAATTTGTCAGCAAATGAATTAAAGCAACTACAAGCTCAAAGTAAGGTGACTTCCGAAGTTGTTGATAATACCAATGCACAATCTGATTTAACTGAGGCTCAAAAAGGATTCAACATGATTATCGTATATGCTGGTGTAATGTTGATGTTCTTTATCGTAATTAATTACGCAGGGCAAGTTGCTATGGAAATTGCTACAGAAAAGACATCACGTGTTATTGAAATGATCATTACCAGTGTGTCTCCTGTAACGCATATTTTAGCGAAAATTTTTGGGGTAATCGCAGTAGCGTTAACACAAATTGCGATATTCTTCATAGTTGGTTTAATTAGTTTCTTCGTATTTGATATAAGAAAAATGTTAAAAGGCTTTAAAATTGAACCAAATGATTTAACGGCACAACTAATTACAGTAGGTATCATTTCGTTATTATTAGGTATATTGTCATATATTATATTAGCAGCAATTCTGGGTTCGATTACGGCAAGAATCGAAGATATAAACCAAGCGTTAATGCCAATGACATTACTGAGTATGATAGGGTTTTATATTGCACTATTTAGTGTTATGAATCCAGATACTTTATTAGTTAAAATAGCTAGCTTTATTCCATTGATTTCTCCTTTTGTGATGTTTGTGAGGGCAGCGACACCTGAAGTTGCATTGTGGGAAATCATTGTGAGTGTTATTTTATCTATAGTGACGATTATCATTTTATTATGGATTGCAGTTCGTAGTTATAAAGATACTATTTTAAGCTTTGATAAAGGTTTTATACAGGCATTTAAACGCATTGCTAATAAGAGATAAACTAGAATAGTTAGGAAGTATAAGGCTATCTCACAAATTATAAATATTGAGATAGCCTTTTGTATGCGATTAAGGTTATAGAAAGACTAAAAGTAGATAATCAGTTATATGTAAAACTTATTAAATAACTATGAAATTGGAATTTATATAGAGATGATTTCATAAAAATTATAAAATTAGAAAAAACTATAACATTTTTTGTTATAGTTTGTTAGAATTTACGATTAGTATAGATAAATATATGAACAAATTGTTACAATGTATTTAAGTAATCAATATAAGGAGAGTACCAAACAATCACTCAATTGTAGTTGCAAGTATAAATAACTTAGTATTATCGATTCGAAAGGGAATGTGAATCTGAGTGATGTGCATTAAAGTATTCATGGGACTATTATGTAATATTATTTCAATTGAAGTACAACAATTAAGTGGAATTTGTCGAAACTTGTTTTAGTGAAGCAGTTAATTGCCTACGTACACACTATACCCCATAGTATGAGTGTCGTTGAAGGCTACATTTGTAATTGATGTTTTTATTCATGATAAAGCCAAAGTAGTTAATAGTATCTTTGGTTTGAAAGGGAGTAATTGATGATGTTTGCAAAAGTAGAAAGCCAAAGTAATGGAATTGATTTAATCAAAATAGATAATGAAGAAACTAAAATTGTATTTACAAATTATGGTGCACGCATTGTCTCATGGAAATTTGATGATAATAATATCGTGTTAGGCAATGTTGTCGAAGCTGATGAATTTTATCAGGAAAATCCATTCAACTTCGGTGCAACTATTGGCCGATATGGTGGAAGAATTGCCGATGCAACCTTTGAATTGGATGGTAAGACTTATCACTTAGACAAAAATAACAATAACCATAATATACATGGTGGTCCAAAAGGATTAGATACACAATTTTTCGATTATGAAGTAATAGAGCAAGTAGGGCAAATAAAGATTGTCTTTACGACAACAATAAAATCGGAAAACGATCATTTTCCTGGAGATATTGATTTAGAAATCATACATACTTATGACATTGACCATAAATGGACGATTGAGTACAAAGCAACAGCTACAGAAAAAACATTGTTTAATCCAATGAACCATGTATATTTTAATTTAAATAGAGATAATAATGTGATTGATAATCATTGTATTAGTAGTTCTAAGTTAGATATGTATCTATTAGATGAAGAAAATATTGTTGCAAGTTTAGAACCAGTAGATTTGATACATAAATTTGGCTCTGAAAGTATTCAATTTAAAGATATCTTTAATAGTGAAGATGGTGTGATTCAAGAACAAATGTCTCGTTACGGTGGCATCGATCATCCATTTGACATTGGTAATAATGAAATGACTGTCGAGAATAAACATTTTCTATTGAAAGTTCAGACAGATATGCCTAATGTAGTTATATTTACTTTCAATGATACAACAAGTTGGGAAAGTGACTTTAATATTTATAAAGCACATTCTGGATTCACACTTGAAACACAATGTATACCAAACGATATAAATTTATTAGGCGAAAAAGCGCCGTCAATTATAGAAGCGGGACAACCTTATTATTCTAAAACATCTTATAAGATTTTTGAAAAAGGAAAAGAACAATAGATTACAATAATTAAATATTTTTAAAGCATAAAACCACCAATCCATTAGCTTATTGCTCAGGTATTGGTGGTTTTTAATATTATTGTTATTATTTTGTTACTTTTGCTTCTGCTCTTGATAGGAACTTTTCAAGTTTTGCTTTCCGCTTTTCAGTTAAGTATGGATTGTTAATTGCGTATTTTAAACGTGTGATGTTAAATTTATCGTTGTAATAAATATCATTTAATTCATGAACTGATAGGGCAGTTTTTGGCTCTGCTGTTTTAATAAGTTTTAAATTGGATGTTTCATGTACAAAGCCTTCTTGAATCACACGAAAATAAAATCCAGTCTTACAAGATTGTGACATTCTTTTAGCTAAATCTTTAATTTGATACTTTTCTTGTATTTTCCAACAAGGTTCTCGTATTTCAGAAACTTCAAGTATGGCTTCACCTAGCTGATATTGATTTCCGAAATAAACATCTTGCTCATCTAAATCTATAGCGGTTAGATTTTCTCCGAACATTGCATAGTTCGGTAATTCTGAGAGGTCATCTGCCCAAAGTCTGTAATTTTTCTTGCTATAAAGACAAACAGCTTTATCTGGACCGCCGTGATCTTTATACTCTTGTTCATCTTCGACAAACCCAGTTTTAGTTAAATACATTTCCCCTTCGAATTTAACTTTATCTAGTGCTGAACGCATTGGTCTTTTCTTACTATATGGTAAGTCTTGAACTTTACCAGTAGCAATCGCATTTAAGGCATATATCATTTGTGCCACTCCCCCGAATATATGATTAATTACTATAATTTTAAAGCAATCGCATTATAATGAAAAGTAAAGGTTTATATATCTTGAATTTTATTTTTTAACTAGGTATTTTTAATAAACTCATGTACAATAAAAATAAAAGTACTGTGAGTAGAGGGGAAGCATTATGGATAAGAAACAGCTGAAAATAAGTACATTTAATGATGCGTTAGACCAGATTAAAGACGGTATGATACTAGGCATAGGTTCAGGCTCAACAATTGAGTTACTTGTCCCAAAAATAGCAGAAAAGCTTGAGCGAGAACAAATTAATATTACGGGAGTGTGTACATCTAATAAGACTGCATTTATTGCTAAGGAATTAGGGATGCATGTGGTAGATGTTAATGATGTTGAACATATTGATCTAGCAATTGACGGGGCTGACGAGGTCGATCCTAATTTGAATCTTATAAAGGGTGGCGGTGGTGCACTCTTTAGAGAAAAGGTTATTGATGCCATGGCAAAAAGATTTGTTGTCCTTGTAGATGATTCTAAGCTAGTTTCATACTTAGGAGAAACTTTCAAACTTCCTGTTGAGGTGGATAAATTCAATTGGTTGTTAATAGCTAAGGAAATAGAGCGTAGTAAGGGTGTAACGGCTATTAGACGTATGGTTGACGATGTTCCTTTTATTACAGATAATGGCAATTACATATTAGACTTAGTATTGAATAAGGATATTGAACCGTTTGCAATGCATGAATATTTGATTCATTTAATTGGTGTATTGGAAACTGGATATTTCTTGGATGTAACAGATCAAGTTATTGTGGGGACCCCTTCAGGTGTTCAAGTGAAAAATAAATAGTTTCTAATTTATGGTAATGATTTGCATTAAGTAAATAAGAGGTGTGCTTCAATTATTTGAGGCATGCCTTTTTTATTTGATAATTGTGTAATTTGTATTATGTATTATATTGCTCGCTTACCTAGTAGTATGTCGAAGAACTGACATAACACGTACTCTGATTTTTCACTCTACGATCATTAATCCTTCTGAGTATATGCTCCCAAGATAAAAATAAGACACATCGTTAATATAGTAACTACTATATTAACGATGTGTCTTATATATTGAATATAATATGGTTCAAACACAAGATACTTAATGTTTTTTAACGTCTATGTCCACGTTTGTTTTTTAAATTGAAGCTAGAGCGTTCGTTATGAGTGCTTTCATCATCAGTAGATGATGTTTCAGACGATTGTTCATCTTGGGCAATCGAAGCTTGTGCATCACTTACAGCAGATGATTTACGATCAGATTTATAACGCGCACTTTGTTTTAATTCACCATCATGTTGTTCATCATGATTCGCTCTCTCAGTTGTTGTTTCAACAGCACTCTGTGTTTTACTTTGTTGCGCCTCTGTTGTACTTTTAGGATAAACTGTTTCATCAGCATCTTTAGTTGACTGTATTTCAGGTTGTTCTGTTTGTTGTGATTCATCCTCTGGTAAAGTGTTGTGAGTAACCTGTTGGTGTGTAGCGTTTTGCTCTGAATGATTAGATTTAAAATGATCATTTTGAGGATCATTTGTTTGCTTGTCAGTTAGCTCTGTATTTTGTTGGGTACCATTTTGAGTATCATTTGTTAATGCACTATCTTTGTTGTGTGATTGTTGACTATGACTAGCAGTCGCTGCTGTATCAGTATTATCAAGTGATTGCGTATTGTCAGTAGTGTTGTTATTATCTGAATGTTCATTTACATGATCGAGATAATTATTATCGTCTACTTCATCTAAATTACGTTTTGTAAAGAAGTAGAAGAAGATGCGGATAATGTAACTTAAGAGAATATAAACTACTGCAACAGCTGCTGTAGATAAGGCGATTACCTTCATAGAAAATACATAGCCTAATTCTTCATTGAATAAAAATACTAAACCAAATGACATTGCTGCATGGAATAATGTTGCAATATAGATTGTGCGTCCTTTTGTAGAGCGGATTAATTCACCAATAATCATTGAAAATGCAAACGAATATAATAAATTATAAAGTGTATAGTCAAATGAAAATGCGATATTAATATTCCATATTGCATACATGATACCAACTAAAATAGATGCGAAAAATGTACTGATTTTAGTTTCAACGATATGTTGTAAATAAGAACGGAAACCAAATTCAACAAAGAACGCCATTAATAGTTGGCCGATAATCACAGAAAATATTGACACTGACAAATCTTCTGATTGTAATAAGACAAAACTATCGGCAAAGACATTGAAACTGACCATGGCAATGATAAAGATAGCTAATGGTAATATCAATGCTAATATCAAACGTTCAATTACTTTAAGGCTCAGTGAAAATTTCAAGCCGCCTAGTTGTGCACGTTTATGTTTAAATACTGCTATACAAATGATTGCTGCAATAAAAGGTGCAAGCACACTCATTTCAAAGACAAAAGTTTTGAATGGAATTTTACTTTGAAAATCCTTAAGTATAATCGGTAATGCAAAGGCAATAACGTAAAATATAAAAATGCTCATTGCCCATTGAAAACCAGGTATACGTTTTGTATTCATTATGTAACCTCCAGTAGGGTTTCAATTAATTCATTTGTAGTTAATTATACATATTTATCCTAAAGAAATAAATTAAATTCAGGTAAATATCATTGAAATGTAATACTCGAAATGATTAGAAAATGCATTTTGAAATAATGTTAGACTTTAAAATTTAAATAATTAATAAGTGGGTAAATTATAATTATAAATTGAATTGTGATTAATGTAAGCGTATACTTTAATTGTTCATAGCGATTCAAAAGGAGGAGAACTATGTATAAGTTAGCACAACGTGAATTATGGAAAGGTAGAATTGACAGTGAAGAAGATTCTGCTCAATTTAGACATTTTCAAACAATCCATTTTGGAGATATTAACGAAGCTCCTAGTGGTTCACGTCAGGGCATAGGTATACTAGGCTATGCAGTGGACAAAGGTGTCGAGCTGAATAAGGGGAGAATTGGTGCCAAAGAGGGGCCAAATGCTATAAAGCAAGCATTTGCCAATCTACCAGTTCAAAATACAACACCGATTTTTGACTATGGAAATGTCGAGCATAATCATGAAAAACTTGAAGAAACGCAACAAGAATTTGCACATTATGTAGCGAATTCTATTCACCGACACCAACAGACATTCTTATTAGGTGGTGGGCACGATATAGCTTATGCACAATATCTAGGCACGCGACAAGCATACCCTGATGAATCAATTGGCGTCATTAATATTGATGCACATTTTGATACACGTAAAGAATCGGGTTCAACTTCTGGTACAAGCTTTAGACAAATTCTTGAACAAGACGATAATGCTGATTATTTAGTGTTAGGTATTCAACAAGGTGGAAATACACAAGGGTTATTTGATTACGCAGAAGAAAAGGACATCAGTTATGTATATTCTGAAGAACTTTTACATCAAATTTCTCCTCCAATCAAAGATAAAATTGAGAGGTTTGTCCACGATCATGATGTTATAATGTTTACGATTTGTATGGATGTCATTGATAGTGCATTTGCACCAGGAGTGAGTGCTAATGGTGTACTCGGATTGTTTCCACATATTGTCTTAGAACTCTCAAAGCGCATTGTTTCTAATGATAAAGTGTCGACGATTAGTATTGCGGAAACGAATCCGAAATATGATATTGATAATAGAACTGCAAAATTATCAGCAAACTTTTTACACCACTTTATTGTGTAATGTCCCAGTAATTTATACATTGGTTTATAAGAGAAAGTACTCGTTCTGAGTGCTTTCTTTTTTGTAAATAATTGATGTATATCGTGCGTCCTAGGTTAGGTTTAATATGAATGACGTCTAAATTTCGTGTGTTAAAGGATTGGAAATATACTTGAGGTATAACTGCGTATCCGAGTCCTTTGTGTACAAAATTTGCTGCCGCTTCAAAGCGATCAACTTCCATGATGACATTAGGTCTAATATTCATACGATTAAAGTAATCATCTAAATGTTTGCGCACTTGAGATCCTTTAGTTGGTAATATCAACGGTAAATCTTCTATTTCAATGGCCTTTATATCTGGAAAGGCATTTTTAGGTGTAATGAGAACATAAGATTCTTTATATAAAGGAATTGATTTTATCGCTTCGTGATTGATAATTTCATTTGTTAGTCCAATATGATTTTCAAAATTTAATAATTGATCAATTGTTTTTGATTGATCATGTACCTCAGAAACCAAATAAGTTTGATCAGTAAATTGCTTTCTATGAATGGAAATGACTTGTGAAATCCATTGGTTTGAAGACTCTAGAATAGATAGCTTTATTTTAGGTGCATGACTCGTATTTAAATCATACATTTTTTCAATTGTTTGATGATAATGGTGAATTAAACCTTGTGCATAGTTGTAAAATTGAATGCCTTTTTCAGTGATTTTTATTTCCTTGGTTGTACGAATGAATAAGTCGTAGCCTAAATCTGCTTCCATCTTTTTTATGGTCGCAGTCAGTGAAGGTTGGCTAATATGTAAAAAATTAGCTGCTTTAGTAAAACTATTATATTTAACGACAGCAACAAAATATTCTAACTGTATTATTTTCATACTTATCCTCCAAAGTAATAACTACCATTTATAACTTGAAACTATAAATAGGTAGTTTATTTATATTTGTAGTCTATATATTATCATAATATACTGAATTATATAACAAGTATGATAATTAAAAATGCAACTATGAAATATGATTTGATTTTAGGGGTAATTGTGCAATATTGCATATATTAATGAAAAATTATAATAAAACAAAGGAGTAGTGAACTATGCGAAAAATCGAAGCTAAAAAAGGTTTAGATATAGAGTGTAAAGGATGGGAACAAGAAGCCGTATTACGAATGTTGTATAACAACTTAGATCCTGAAGTAGCAGAGCGACCAGAAGATTTAGTTGTTTATGGTGGTATTGGTAAAGCTACTAGAAACTGGGAAGCATTTGAAGCTATTGAAAATACTTTACGTGATTTAGAAGCTGATGAGACTATGTTAGTTCAATCAGGTAAACCTGTTGCTGTATTTAAAACACATGAAGAAGCACCTCGCGTATTATTATCAAATTCAGTATTAGTCCCAGAATGGGCTAATTGGGATCACTTTAATGAATTAGATAAAAAAGGCTTGATGATGTATGGGCAAATGACAGCAGGTAGCTGGATTTACATTGGTTCACAAGGTATTGTTCAAGGAACATATGAGACATTTGGTGAATTAGCTAATCAACATTTTGATGGTAAATTGACTGGTACAGTTACATTAACGGCTGGATTAGGAGGTATGGGTGGTGCGCAACCACTTGCTGTTACGATGAATGGTGGAGTCGTAATTGGCGTAGATGTAGATGAAACGCGAATTGATAAACGTATTGAAACACGTTATTGCGACGTAAAAACACATAGCTTAGATGAAGCTTTAGAATTAGCGGCTGAAGCACGCGATGCAGGTAAACCACTTTCAATTGGTCTAGTGGGTAATGCAGTTGATACGCATAAAGCAATTTTAGATAAAGGCTTTAAAATTGATATCATTACTGACCAAACAAGTGCACATGATCCTTTAAATGGATATGTACCACAAGGTTACTCTTTAGAAGAGGCAAAGGCTTTAAGAGAAAAAGATACTAAAGAATATGTTAAAAAATCTGAAGCTTCAATGAAAGAACACGTATCATTAATGTTAGCTTTCCAACAAAAAGGTGCAGTTGCGTTTGATTATGGTAATAATATTCGCCAAGTTGCATATAATAATGGATTGGAAAACGCATTTGATTTCCCTGGATTCGTACCAGCATATATTAGACCGTTATTCTGTGAAGGTAAAGGCCCATTCCGTTTTGCGGCATTAAGTGGTGATCCAAAAGACATTGAACGTGCAGATGAAGAAATGAGAAAATTATTCCCAGATAACGAAAAATTAATTAGATGGTTAGATTTGGCAGAGGAAAAAATTGCGTTCCAAGGTTTACCATCAAGAATTGCTTGGTTAGGATATGAAGAAAGAGCGAAGATGGGCTTAGCATTAAATAGACTTGTTCGTGAAGGTGAAATTTCAGCACCAATCGTTATTGGTCGTGACCATTTAGATTCTGGTTCTGTTGCGAGTCCAAACCGTGAAACAGAAGGGATGCAAGATGGTTCAGATGCTGTAGGTGACTGGGCAGTATTAAATGCCTTAATCAATACAGCAGCTGGTGGTTCTTGGATTTCATTCCACCATGGTGGTGGTGTAGGTATGGGTTACTCTTTACATGCTGGTATGGTAGTTGTAGCAGATGGTTCAGAACGAGCTGATAAACGATTAGGACGTGTATTAACTACAGATCCGGGTATGGGAGTAGTGAGACATGCTGATGCAGGTTATCAATCAGCGATTGATGTTGCAAATGAAAAAGGCATCAAAATTCCAATGATTAATGGTAAAGGAGCGAAATAATGAACGATTTAATTATCCAAAACATAAAACAGTTAATTTTACCGAAATCTACGGATAGACCTTTAAAAGGAGCAGAATTAAATGAATTAGAAATCATTGAAAATGGTACAGTCGTTATCAATGATGGAAAGGTTGTTTATTCTGGTTCACATACAGATGAATATGAAGCTAATGAAACAATAGATGCCACTGGTAAAGTAGTATCGCCAGCATTAGTAGAAGCACATACACACTTAGTTCATGGTGGATCAAGAGAACATGAGATGTCATTAAAACGACAAGGTGTTTCTTATTTAGAGATTTTAGAGCAAGGTGGCGGAATCTTATCAACAGTTGAAGCTACACGCAATGCCACGGAAGATGAATTATTTGAAAAGGCTGAGAAAAATCTATTAACAATGATTCAGCATGGTGTGTTAGCTGTCGAAAGTAAAAGTGGTTACGGTTTAGATAAGGAAAATGAATTAAAGCAATTAAAAGTTTCAAATCGACTTGCTGAGAAATATAACTTAGATATGAAACACACATTCCTTGGACCACATGCGGTACCTAAAGATGCTGAATCAAATCAAGCATTCTTACAAGAAATGATTGACTTATTACCGGAAGTTAAAAGTTATGCAGACTTCGCAGATATATTCTGTGAAACAGGCGTATTTACTGTAGAAGAATCTAAAAAATATATGCAAGCAGCTAAAGAGCAAGGCTTTGCTGTGAAGATTCATGCCGATGAAATAGATCCATTAGGTGGTTTAGAATTAGCAATTGATGAAGGTGCGATTTCTGCAGATCACCTTGTTGCATCTAGTGAAGAAGGCAAAGCTAAATTAAGAGATAGTGATACGGTAGCGGTGTTATTACCAGGAACTACTTTCTATTTAGATAAAGAACAATATGCAGATGCGCGCGGTATGATTGATAATAATGGCGCAATTGCAATTGCTACTGATTTTAATCCTGGCAGTTGTGTAACGAATAACTTACAGTTAGTTATGTCTATCGCGGCATTAAAATTAAAATTATCACCAAATGAAATTTGGAATGCTGTTACGGTAAACGCAGCAAAAGCAATTGATGTTGATGCTGGTACAATTAATAAAGGTGATAAAGCAAATATTGTTGTTTGGGATGCACCAAACCATGAATATATTCCGTATCATTATGGCGTAAACCATGCTCAAAAAGTTATTAAAGATGGTAAGGTCATTGTAGATAATTCATTTGAATTATAATACGTTAAGACAGTTTAGACATTCATTTCACAATGTTTCAGTTTGTTAGATTGTCTAACTTGAAAGTAATTTTTGAAGCATGAATTTTATAATGAAATAAATATGCGAATTAATGGGGCGACGAAATCTGTTTGTAAGATTAATAGATTCACGTCCCATTTTTTGTTTTTTGAGATTTTTAAAATATTTAATACATCATTAATGTAACGGTAAAAAATTACAAATCAGAGTTTATTAAATATTTTGACAATTATGATAATATGGATGCAAGGGGGATAGGAGGTGCGCAACGTATGGAAAAAAATACTTATCTCACACAATGAACGCATAATTTAAAGCATAATGTATTGGTTGGTATACTATTAGCATTGTCATTAATACCTGGTGCAATTGCTTTTTCATTTATTGCTGGTGTGAGTCCTTCTATTGGATTAATGAGTACAGGTATTATTATGATTGTCATAAGTATTGTCGGCGATCGTTCATTAATGATATCAGCTCCAAGCAGTGGTGTTTCACTGATAGTTGCCCCTTTGGTTTCGGATTCCGGATTAGTCGGTCTAATTATGGCAACGTTTATCATGGGACTAACTCAAATTATATTTGGTTTATGTCGAATGAATCGGCTTATTGATATCGTACCTCAAGGTGTTGTAATTGGCTTTATGAATGCGTTAGGTATAATATTATTATCATCTCAATTAGAGCATATTTTTCCATCTACAATAACGACATATGGTATCGTAGTTGTTTCGTTTGTGATGATTTGGGTGTTACCCAAAATTACAAATCAAATTCCATCCCCTTTGATAACGATAGTGGTAATGTCTATCGTTACTTGGCTATTCCAATTAAATAGTGAATTAGTGAAAGATATCTCTATGGTTCAACTCGATTTCAATTTATTTGTTATGTGTGATCATATAATGAATCGCCAATTATGGTTGACTGCATTGATTTATGGTATTGCGATGGCTATAGTTGCAACAATTCAAAACGCACTTACCGAGCAAGTGTTAGATCAACTTACGAAAGTTGAAAGTGATGTGAGCAAGGAATCTATAGGTCAAGGGATTGCCAATATTATCACGAGTTTCTTAGGTGGATATGGTGGAAGTGCACTTGTAGGTCAATCGCGATTCAATATTGCTATGGGTGGCAGTTCTAGAGTGTCTTCATTAATTACTGGAAGCTTTTTATTGCTCAGTATCTATCTGTTTGGGTCATTATTGATTCAAATCCCTATGGCAGTATTAGCAACTGTACTGATAACCATTGCATTTAGCACATTTGATAGAAGAACGATTGCATATATAAAGCAAGCGCCAGTGTTGCATGGAAGCACAGTTTGCTTAACAATATGTATTATTTTAGTTACGAACAATTTGGCAATGGGAGTAATTGTAGTAACGCTTTGTTACTATTTAATAAAAAATGTAATAAATAAAGAAAGGACGTGACATAACATGCCACAATATGAAGATTATATAAATTGGAGAAGAACGTTTCATCAGTATCCTGAATTATCAGAGTATGAATATGAAACGACGAAAAGGTTGCGTCGTATATTAGAATCATATGATATAACAATTTTAGATTTACCATTAGAAACGGGTTTAGTCGCGGAAATCGGTCAAGGAGATTCATTTGTAGCAGTAAGAACAGACATTGATGCTTTACCAATTAATGAACAAGTAGAGAATGAATTTGCTTCTACAAATGAAGGCGTAATGCATGCATGTGGTCATGATATACATATGGCAAGTATCTTGGCCGTAGCAACTCGTTTGAAGGAAGTAGAGTCAGATTTAAATGGAAGAGTAAGATTTATTTTCCAACCAGCAGAAGAATTAGGTTATGGAGCGTTTTATATTACAGATACCAAAGCGATTGATGGTGCTAAAGCAGTATTAGGTTATCATAACTATCCTACATTAGATATTGGCGAGTTTGCAGTGAAATCGGGTGTTATCACATCATCAGTGGATCGTTTTGAATATAAGATAAAGGGAACAGGTGCACATGCAGCAAAACCTGAACAAGGGAATGATCCTGTCATTGTATTAGGTCAATTGATAAATAGTGTACAATCTATTGTCAGTCGTAATATGTCAGCATTTGACAATGCTGTCGTAACAATTGGTGAGGTTTCAAGCGGTAATACTTGGAATGTTATTGCTGATCATGCCTATGTACAAGGTACGGTAAGAAGCTTTGACGAAGATAAAAGAAATGAAATTGAACAACGATTAAAAGCAATTGGCGATGGATTAGCCAAAGCCTTTAATGTTGAAATAGAAACAATCTACCACCGTCTCCCTGGTGCTGTCGTTAATGATGAAAAATTGACAAATGACGCCATTACCGTTGCAAAAGAAGTAGGTTACAACGTAAGTATTATGGACGAACCGTTAACAATTGGCGAGGATTTTTCTGGATTCTCTCAACAATACCCAAGCGTATTTGTCTTTATTGGCTCAAACAGTGAATATGATTTACATCATCCGAAGTATGATCCGGATGAGCGTATTTTAGAAAAGGTACCAGATTATTTTGTTACTTTTGTACAAAAGCTATTAAATGAAGTTTAATTATAATTAGTGCTATTTTGTATTAATCAGAAACATATTGGGTATTGAATATATAAGTAAAATGTATTAAGGAGTGTTTACTTATGTCTGCTCAAGATCCTAGAAAGAAATTTTCAAACAAAGATTTTCCAAAGCAAGAACAACCTGTTCCTGGACTACAACAACAATTAGATCCTCAACCAGATTGTGGAGAATCATCATATACAGGCCATCATAGATTAGAAGGTTATAAAATGTTAGTAACTGGTGGTGATTCTGCAATAGGTCGTGCTGCTGCAATTGCGTATGCAAAAGAAGGTGCCGATGTTGCAATTAATTACCTCCCTGATGAACAAGTCGATGCTGAAGAAGTGAAACAGGTAATTGAAGCTGCTGGCAGTAAAGCAGTGCTTATACCGGGTGATATTCGAAATGAACAATTTAACTATGACTTGGTTGCACAGGCACATCAAGAATTAGGTGGATTGGACAATGTGACGTTAGTCGCTGGTCATCAGCAATATCGAGAAAGTATCAAAGGCTTTGATACAGCTTCCTTTACAGAAACCTTTGAAACGAATGTTTATCCTATATTTTGGACAGTACAAAAGGCGATAGATTATTTAAAACCCGGAGCAACGATTACATTGACATCTTCTGTTCAAGGTTATAATCCAAGTCCAATATTGCATGATTATGCTGCAACCAAAGCGGCAATCATTTCATTGACCAAAAGTTTATCTGAAGAATTAGGTGAACAAGGTATACGTGTTAATTGTGTTGCACCTGGTCCATTCTGGTCACCGTTACAAATCTCAGGAGGACAACCTCAATCGAAGATACCGACCTTTGGTCAAAAGTCAGTACTTGGACGTGCAGGTCAACCTGTTGAGTTAGCAGGTGTATATGTCCATCTCGCAGCTGAAGAATCTAGCTATACAACTGGTCAAGTGTATGGTGTTACAGGCGGAACCCAAATAGATTAAACAACAAAAAGTTAGAAAATCTGGAAGTTGATTTTCTAACTTTTTATTTATGAGGAGTAGAACAAATGAAAAAATTCGAAGCAGCAAAGTTAACAAAGCAACAAAACTATAAGTTATTGAGTGGTAGTGTTATCCCAAGACCCATTGCATTTGTAACATCACAAGATGACAAGGGCATGCTCAATGCAGCCCCTTTTAGTTTCTTTAATGTGGTCAATAGTGCGCCACCGATGATTATGCTATCAACAACTCGAACGGCAGGCAAAAGGAAGGATACTTCCTTAAATATCGAAGCAACTGAAGCATTTGTTGTGCATATAACAGATGAAGCTACTGTAGAACAAATTAATCGTACAGCAGCTCCAATTGCAAGGTCATTGAATGAATTAGAACGAACAGACTTAACATGCGTTGATTCTGATATCGTATCTGTACCTGGGATTGAACAAGCTAAGATACGCTTAGAGTGTAAATTGGATAGAATTATTCCCTTAGGTGATAAACAAGAGGGATCTGATTTAATTATTGGAGAAGTTGTGATGTTTCATATTGATGATACAGTTTATATAGAACCGCATAAGATTGATTCTAAAGCATTAGGAGCTGTGAGTCGGTTAGCTGGAAATAATTATGCGAATCTTGGACAATCTTTTATCATTGAACGTCCAACAGAATAGTAATGCACATGTTACATCATCAATGTCTACTCTGTAGTTGTTTATTAAAGGAATAAGTTTGACAAAGTTCAGATTAAATATTAATATTTAGCAGTATTTGACGTTAACATTCAAGAGTTCTTGTAGTAAAAAAATAAAACATACTTATCAAGAGAAGTGGAGGGACTGGCCCTATGATACTTCGGCAACATGTAAAAGCGTGTGCCAAATCCAGTAGCAACTATTGCTAGAAGATAAGGAGCTTAAATTAACTCTTTTCTTCAAATGGATGAAAAGAGTTTTTAATTTTTATAAGATATTAAACCGTTAAATCATAATTGATATCAAAGGAAGTAGGTTGAATATGAAAGAGCAGTATAAAGGCAATGCTTGGGCATTGATTCCTTTAATCGTCTTTGTGGCGATGTTTCTAGGTGTTGGTATAGCGACGGGTGATTTCACGACAATGCCATTAAACGTTGCAATTATTGTGGCCTCTATCATTGGCTTGTTATAAAATAGAAAAGAATCGTTTCAACAGAAAGTTGAAATATTCACGAAAGGTGCAGGACACTCTAACATTGTGTTAATGATGTTGATTTTCCTATTGGCTGGTGCCTTTTCACAAACAACGGAAGATATGGGTGGTGTAAAATCCACTGTTAATCTAGGTTTATCAATTATTCCAGAAAATTTAATCATAGTAGGCTTATTTATTATTTGTATGTTTGTGTCTGTTTCTATGGGTACATCTGTAGGAACAGTTGCTGCAATCGCACCTGTAGGCTTCGGATTGAGTCAAGCAACAGATGTATCAACGGCGATTACAATGGCTACAGTTGTAGGTGGTGCGATGTTTGGTGATAATCTATCGATGATTTCTGATACGACAATTGCCGCAGTACGCACACAAAAGACAAAAATGAGTGACAAATTTAAAGTAAATATAAAAATAGTACTTCCTGGGGCAATACTGACTATTATTGCACTATGGTTTTTAACAAATGGTGCACATATCGATGCGACTAAAAATTATGATTATAATATAATTAAAGTTATACCATATTTATTGGTACTTATACTGGCATTAGTAGGAATTAATGTAATCATTGTCTTAATTGGTGGTACTTTACTATCTGCGATTATAGGATTGGTTGATCATTCATTTGGCTGGAAAGGGCTATTAAGTTCAATATCAAAAGGTATTGTCGGCATGGAAGATATTGCAATTATTGCATTGTTAATTGGTGGTTTAGTTGCGTTGATTCAACATAATGGAGGCATTACGTGGTTATTAAATTTTGTGCGTAATAGAGTTAAATCGAAACGTGGAGCAGAACTGGGTATTGCCGGATTGGTAAGTGCTGCAGATATTGCTACAGCGAATAATACGATTTCTATACTTATGGCCGGTCCTTTAGCTAAAGACATCGCTGATGAATACGATGTCGATCCTCGAAAGTCGGCAAGTATTTTAGATATGTTTGCTAGTTGTTTCCAAGGGCTTTTACCTTATAGTCCACAAGTTATAGCAGCTGCTGGCGTTGCATCCATATCACCATTTGATTTAGTTCCATACGCTATTTATCCGGCGTTATTAGGTGTCTGTGGTTTAGTAGCAATTTTCTTTAGATTACCGAGATTAGATAAGAAAAAGCGTAAAGCATAGCTAGATTGTTAGATTCACATGCTAATGTTTAATTGTATATTTTAAATTAATGTATAATAAACAATAACGTTATTTACTAACTTTAAATTCTGTAAATAGATGTAATGAAAATAGAAATACTAAGTAAGTGTAATAAATATTTAGATTTATATTTGTTTAACTTAATCGAAATAAAAGGATTATTGTTTAGAACTTACCTAGAATGAGTTAAAATATCCTTAAGAGTGAAAGTAGGTGAACAATCGTGGCAAGATATAATATTGAAAATGAAAATGTTGAGATACAACTTGAACGATTATTTAAAGTCGAGCCTGAATTATTATATCAAGCGTGGACAGATCAACGTTTTTTAAAGCAATGGTTTATGACATCTGAGCGAACGAATAAAACAATACAGGTTGATGCAAATCAGAATGGAACGTATAAAATTGTCGACGTTAGAAAAGGTAAGGAAAATATAGTCCAAGGAAGCTTTATCACATTAACACCTTACGAATATATTGTAATGACAATAGGCATGCCTGAACTGAGTGATTCTGAAGATACTATAGAAGTAGAAATATTTGAACGCGAACCAGGCATCACACAAATGGTATTTACGTATAATGCTGTAGTACCAAGAGAAAGAAGATTTACAACATTAGAATATAAACAAAAGAAAAAAGAGTATCATGATTCTACTGCCCATGGCTTTGAAATGTTATTTGATAAGTTACAAATCGCATTAGAAGATTTTGAAGCAGAAATGTAATTAATCTTAGTAGGTTAAAGTGCTTTATTAAAATATATTGGAGAGTCATTACTCATTTTCTAAATAAGATGTCTAGAGATTTAAAACTCTGACTAATAAATTAAGGTGATTTCTATTGCAATAATAATAGAAATCACCTTTTTTATAGAAAAGAAAAAAGAGTATCATGACATAAATACAAATAAGTAAATCGTTTTTTAGTGTATATGAGATTGTGTGCGAGACTCCTAAGGGAACAGGACAAGCTGAAGACTACAGGCTGAAGCCGTCCCCTAGGAAAGCGAGCAAAGTAATAAAAAAAGAATGACAAAATGAAAATAAGTAAAGAAAAAAGCGTATTATGACATAATACAAATAAGTAAATCGTTTTTTAGTGTATATGAGATTGTGTGCGAGACTCCTAAGGGAACAGGACAAGCTGAAGACTACAGGCTGAAGCTGTCCCCTAGGAAAGCGAGCAAAACAATCTTTTAAAAAAATACCAACCCGAAAGACGCATTCAATCTTGGGTTGGCATGCCATTTTTAGATTAGCTTAAATCTGAATCTGTAATTCACCATTTTCAATTCTCTCATTATATTTACGTAATAATGTCTCGAAAAAGATATGATAACTAATAAAACTTGAATAATCAGTGCCATCTTGAAGGAAAAAAGTATTACTAGACACGTAAATATTATAATTTGCCTTTTGAGCTAACGAGTTATCTTTTAAATTTGTAATAGAAATAAAGTAATGATGACGCAAACGTAGCAAATTCGTAATACCTTCTAACTGTTTAGATTCTCCAGATAATGAAATAATAAAGAACAAGTCTTTCGACGTTGTTTTATTTAAAATCATCTTGAATTCATGGGGATCATGCAAAACAATAATATTCTTATGCACAGTAAGTAAGATACGCTGCGCTTCTTGTGCGACATTCATTTGGGCTAATCCAGTACCGTAGAGATAGATAGTATCAGCTTGATTTATTTTATTAGTTACGAGTTTAAAATCAATGCGATCTAAATAATTAAAGGTATTTGTAATTTCTTGTTTGAAATTGTCAATAGAGTCTGTCGTTAATGCATGAGTTTGTTCACTTTCGAATTTTAAGTAAGACTTAAAGTCACTATACCCATCAAAGCCTAATTTTCTAGCAAAACGATGTATCGTCGCATTGGAAGCATGTGTTGCTTGCGCTAATTCTTGAATCTTCATCGATTTACATGCTTCGATATGAGTATTAATATATTGTGCGATATGTAAATCATTGTCATTCAACTTATTAAAGTTGCTATTTATACGTTCATCTAAAAAAATAGTATCACCCCATTTTTTGAAAATATTTTCGTGTTATGAAAATATAATCTGATTATATAAAATTATTCGATTTATCGTCAAACTATTGTTTATATGTAAGCGGTTACTATATGATGTAAGAAAGTTAAATATTGAAAGGTATGCAAGTCAAGATAAAAAGTAACAATAGATTTTATTTTGACGGTAGGAGGGATGTAAATGAATGCAATAAAACGATTTGGTAGTGCTATGATTGTGCCTGTATTGATGTTTGCATTTTTTGGTATAGTCTTAGGTTTTGCTACTTTATTTAAAAATCCGGCTATTATGGGAAGTATTGCTAAGGATGGAACAACATGGTTTAAAATTTGGTCCGTGATTGAAGCGGGTGGTTGGACTATTTTCAATCACATGGAAATTGTTTTCGTAGTAGGTTTGCCACTCTCTTTAGCTAAAAAAGCACCTGGGCATGCAGCACTTGCAGCATTAATGGGTTATTTGATGTTTAATACATTTATAAATGCAATTTTAACGCAATGGCCACATACATTTGGTGCCAACTTAGAAAAAGGTGTTGAAAACGTTACTGGTCTAAAAGCTATTGCAGGTATTGAAACATTAGATACAAATATTCTAGGTGGTATTATCATTTCAAGTATTATTACCTGGATACATAATAGATATTACAGTAAGAGGCTGCCAGAAATGCTAGGTGTATTCCAAGGATTGACTTTTGTTGTTACAATATCATTCTTTGTTATGTTACCTGTAGCATTAATCACTTGTATTGTATGGCCAACAGTTCAAAATGGTATTTCATCATTACAAGGATTTATTATTGGTTCAGGATATATAGGCGTATGGCTCTACCATTTCTTAGAAAGAGTATTAATTCCTACTGGGTTACACCATTTTATTTATGCACCTATTGAAGTAGGTCCAGTCGTAGTGAATCATGGATTGAAAGCAGAATGGTTTGAACATGTAAATGACTTTGCTAGAAGCACGAAACCATTAAAAGAACAATTCCCATATGGATTTATGCTTCAAGGGAATGGTAAGGTCTTTGGTGCAATTGGTATTGCGTTAGCAATGTATTCAACGACACCTAAAGAAAATAAGAAAAAGATTGCAGCATTGTTAATTCCAGCAACATTAACTGCTGTAGTTGTAGGTATTACTGAACCATTAGAATTTACATTCTTATTTATTGCACCATACTTATTTGTGCTACATGCTATTTTATCTGCAACTATGGATACTTTAATGTATGGATTTGGTTTAGTTGGTAACTTTGGTGGAGGTTTGATTGATTTCTTTGCAACAAACTGGATTCCACTTGCACAAAACCATTGGTTAACTTATGTTATTCAAATTATTATTGGGCTTGCGTTTACTGGTATTTACTTCGTCCTATTCAGATTTTTAATTCTGAAATTCGATATACCTTTACCAGGTCGTAAAAAAGAGTCTGATGACATTAAATTGTATAGCAAGAAAGATTATAAGAGTAAAAATGAAGATAAAGGCTCACAATCGGTTGCAGGAAACGAATATGAAGAAAAAGCGTTGTATTACTTAGAAGGTTTAGGCGGTAAAGAAAATATTAAAGACGTAACGAACTGTACAACACGTCTAAGATTAACAGTAGAAGATATAGATAAAGTCGAAGATAGTGATTACTTTACGCATAATCAAATGGCACATGGCTTAGTGAAAAGTGGGAAAAACGTACAAGTTGTTGTTGGAATGTCAGTACCTCAAGTACGTGAAGCATTCGAAAATATTGTGAATAATTAATTTGAGCAAATAGATAAATCATAGTATAGAGCTATATAACAGAAAGAGCGATGATAGTTAGCAAGAACTAATAACTATCATCGCTCATTGTATGTTGAAACAAAGCATAGAGAACACACGAGCGTAGCACTGACTAGGTCGCATATATCCAAAGTTATTTATAACGATATTCAACTTAGTTATAAATAATGTTCTAAAATTTAAAAATCCTCTCTATCAAATTTAGAGAGGTAAGCAATAATGATTTAATTTTAACAATCAATTTAAGATATACGTGCTTTATGGACAACACGCTGCTGTGCTACAGCACATAAAATATCTATATTATGAGTTGCGATCTTATTAATTAATCTTGAAAAGACTGCTGCAGAACAATTTACATTAACGTTATTTTTGTTAAAAGTGTATGAGATGTCTTCGGTATTATTTATCATATTAATAATGTCGATAATTTTATCTTTAATAAAAGCATCACGTAACCCATCAATTGTTAACACGAAGCGCTTAGAAGATAATAATAAACGATCAGAATCAATTAATTTATCTGAGTATGAAGATTCTAAAATTTGATATATCTCAAAATTATGGAAGCTTAAAAAGCTAATCACATAAGGCAATTGTTGTTTTGGTAAGTTAATCTTTAAAGCATATAGATGCTTTTCCTTAAAAATTGAAAACTTGAATGAATTACAAAACTTTATTTGTTTACAAACTTTGGCTAAATCTTTTCGTGTCTTACGTTTATTAAGTCCACCAATATTCAACACAAATGTTTCTGTTTTATCTAAAAACATAAAATACCTCCACATCTATATAAAAATGAACCTGAATATATTACATAATATTCAATTGTAGTTTAATTTTCACCAGTTTTAATTTCTATTAAATTGTACCACTCTTTTTTGTTATATTCACTAGGTCTTAAGAACGAAGTTCAATAAAAGTTGATTACAAGGGTGTTAAGCACTATTAACAAATATTAGAATATTTTGAAAATTATATTGTTCAGACTATGAAAGTATGATACATTTTTCTTTATTACTACATAGAGGAAGTGTTCAAAATGTTATCAAAGGTAAGTAGATTCGCGACAAACACATTCTTAGTATGGATGTTGATTGCAGCTATTATTGGGTTCATATTCCCAAATCAACTTGCTACAATAAGCGGCTTTGTCCCATATCTATTGGGTATTGTAATGTTAGGTATGGGTTTAACTATAGATCCGAAAGATTTTAAGATTGTCTTTCAACAACCAAGATCGGTTATTATTGGTGTGATTTTGCAGTTTACAATCATGCCAACGACTGCGTTTCTCATTGCTAAATTATTTAATTTACCTGCAGAAGTAGCAATTGGCGTTATATTAGTAGGTTGTTGTCCAGGTGGCACATCTAGTAACGTAATGAGTTATTTAGCGAATGCCAATGTCGCATTATCGGTAGCTATTACAAGTGTATCGACAATTCTTGCTCCGATTATGACACCAGCTTTAATTTATCTATTCGCACATCAATGGTTACAAGTATCATTTATGAGTATGTTTTGGTCGGTAATTCAAGTTATCTTAATTCCAATAATTATTGGTTTTGTGTTGCAAAAGCTATTCAAAAACTTTGCTGCCAAGACGTCAACTGCACTTCCAATTGTTTCGGTTGTAGCCATTTCATTGATTTTGGCATCGGTTGTTGGAGGTAGTAAGTCACAAATTTTACAAACAGGTCTGTTAATATTTGCAGTTGTTATTCTACATAACGTTGTAGGTTATACTTTGGGATATACTTTAGCTAAAGTATTTAAACTTGAACGTGCAGATAAAAAGGCCGTGTCGATTGAAGTAGGGATGCAAAATTCAGGTTTAGCAGTTTCCTTAGCTACGGTTCATTTTAGCCCATTAGCAGCTGTGCCTGGTGCAGTCTTTAGTTTAGTACACAATATTACTGGTCCAATATTGGCGAAATATTGGCATAAACGATAATAAAAATATGAGTGCTCGAGCCTATTACTCCAACTTAAATTGCTGGGTAATAGGCTTTTTTAGATAGGTATAACCATGTATGCATATATTATGATGTTGTTGTAATTTGTTGCGAAATGGTTTAAGCGCGTTTTTTAGATAAATATGCTAAGATAGCAGTAATTTCATTGAAAGAATCAGCAGCAGACTTGAGTGATTAAAATAACATAATGAAAGTTAAATAGGAGGTATGTGTGATGTATAGAGCAGTCGTATTTGATTTCGATGGTACAATCATTGACACTGAGCAACATCTATTTCAAATTATTAATAATCATTTAACAGGTAATGGTTTAGATCCTATTTCTGTGGACTATTATCGTCAATCGATTGGTGGTGCCGCTACAGATTTACATAACTATTTAGAAGCGCAACTTGGACTTGAAAAAAAGTCAGCCATATATCAAGAACATAACGAAACAAGTGTGAATTTGCCAATCAATAAAGAGGTAGAAGCGTTGATGAAATATTGTAAACAGCGTCATATACCAATGGCAATTGCTACAAGTAGTTATAGAAAGGATATTGAACCTACCTTTAAACGTTTAGGATTAGAGCAATATATGGATATTATTGTGGGACGTGAAGATGTCGACGAAGTAAAGCCTAATCCAGAATTGTATTTAACAGCGGTTCAACAATTAAATTATAATCCAGTTAATTGTTTAGCAATAGAGGATTCGGTTAATGGTGCGACAGCGGCAATTAATGCGGGTTTAGATGTTATAATTAATACTAACCGTATGACTGAACAACAGCCGTTTCACACTCTGAATTTTACTGCTAAAGATGTTACAGCGAATGAAATTATTGAACACTATTTTGAACAGCATGGGAGTAAATAATAATGAATGCATATTTACTATTATTTTTCTTAGGAGGGCCACTTGTATTAGCAATTGGCAACTTAATATTAGGTCCGATATTCAATCGTAAGATCCCATTTGCCATTCATTTACGTTCGTTTATCATAGTAACATTGCTTTATTTAATTGGGGCAACTGTCTTATATTTTTTATTATTACAAGATAAGCTTTAATAAAAAAGATGTTTATAGTTTAAGTCTAGCTAATGACTCATACTGTAAACATCTTTTTGTTATATTATTTAGTAAATTGGAATATTAAAGTAACTATCACTAACACGAGTAAGATAGCATCTATACCGACCATAATTGCAAAGCGTGGATTCTTTTCACCATTAGCTTTACTTTTTTTAACAGCTTTTAAATTTGGAATTAAACTGACGATTAATAATATTAATATGATGATTCCTAAGACAAGACTCACTTTTTATCACTGCTCGCTTTCTTTTTTTCAATATATTCCCAAAGATATCCTGCAAGAACACCAATGATGATACCTATAATAATACCAACTTTTATGGCTGAAAATAAGGCGCTCACTAAAATCGCAATTAATAAGGCAATCGGTATTGTAATGCCGAATTTATATTTTCGTTCTGGAGAATTAACAATTGAAAATAATACAAAATATAGTACACCAAATACGACTGCAGCCAAGAGCGATTTTAAAAATACTGACATAAATGCGTGATGTGAATCACTAAAATAATTTAACAGAAAAAATAAAATGCCGAAAATGACTGCGTAACTAAGCGTTCGTTTAATTGAGTTTGAAGCCATAATGTACTCCTTTTTATTTGAAAGATTACAAAAAGTATAGCATATAATATGGTTGAATAAGAACTCATGACAATTTAACGATTAATTGTCGAATTGATGATGATCATTTAGATAAGCATAGAACAATCCAATGATTAAACCACCTCCAATGTAGTTGCCTATCGCAGCGCATACTACATTAACTATAACTGGAATCGTTTCTATTATTGAACTCTGATAGATAAAACCTGCAGCAAATAGTACGGAATTATATACGACATGCTCGTATCCCATAAAGGCAAATATCGAAACACCAAACATCATTACAAACATTTTTGCTAAGACGTCATCTATTTGCATTGCAATAACTAAAGAGATATTGATAAAGAAATTGGCAAAGATCCCCTTGATCAATATTGCAAACCAACTTGCTGTTAGTGTCTTGTGTTCAATTATTGCATAGAGATGTATCATCATATCAGGTGTCATGACATCAGAAGCACGCATCAGTAAGAAGAGGATGAGGCCTCCAACCGTGTTACCAATAAAACATAAGGTGAATATTTTAAATACACGGGTGGGGGCAATGACTCTGTAATATAAACCAACTGTGAAATACATAAAGTTACTCGTTAATAACTCAGAATTTGTAAAAAGAATAAGTACGAGCGCAAAACTAAATGCAGTTGACGCGATTAGATTAGAAATACTAGGTGACATTTCAGTTCCAAAGTTGGCTTTCAGTGATAATACAAAAACAATAATTGTACCTAAGATAAAACCTGCCATAATCGCACGTAACAAATAGCGTTTGAAATAAAAACTTTGAAGTATATCTTTGGTTTTAATTGTTTCTACGACATGGTTCACCCAAACTTTCCCATAAAAAACTTTATCCCATTGCACATTTTTTTCGTTCAAGGTTGTGTCCTCACTTTCATTTGATTTAAAGCTAGTATACTATGTCTCTACATATTTGTGAAACTTTTCACAAATAATACAATTTTACTTTATAAGCCTTGAAAGAGGGGTTTGTAGAGAATAGAAGAAAAGATGGAGAGGGAGAAAAATTTTGCTTTACAATTTATAGTAAAATCGCGTACAATTAAAAAACGGAAATGTAAGGGCTTACATTGTTTTAGTTTGGTATTTTAATTTTGCCAATTTATAGTATAATAGCGACATGATAAGTGATTAATTATACTTATATTTGAGAGAGATGGGGTTTGAATGAGATGAATGATAATAATGAACTTCAGAGGGGATTAGGTGCGCGTCAAATGCGGATGATCGCATTGGGTGGTACCATAGGTGTAGGTCTATTTATGGGAGCTACAAGTACAATCAAATGGACTGGACCTTCTGTAATATTTGCTTATTTAATAGCAGGTATCTTTTTATTTTTAGTTATGCGAGCAATGGGTGAGATGGTTTATTTACATCCTACATCAGGTTCGTTTGCCAACTTTGCAAGTGATTACATAAACCCAGTGGCAGGTTATTTGACTGCTTGGAGTAATATATTTCAATGGGTAGTCGTCGGTATGAGTGAAGTTATCGCCGTCGGAGAATATATGAATTATTGGTTCCCAGATTTACCACAATGGATTCCAGGTGTTATCGTGGTTGCCTTGTTAATGGGAGCAAACTTAGTTTCTGTTAAAGCGTTTGGTGAGTTTGAATTTTGGTTCGCGATGATTAAGGTAGTTACAATTATCTTAATGATTGTTGCAGGATTTGGCTTAATCTTCTTCGGACTTGGTAACGGTGGAGAAGCAATTGGTTTATCTAATTTATGGTCACATGGTGGCTTTATGCCAAATGGTTGGGTTGGATTCTTCTTTGCTTTATCAATCGTAATTGGTTCATATCAAGGTGTTGAATTGATTGGTATTACAGCAGGTGAAACAAAGGATCCACAGAAGAATATTAAGAGCGCAGTAAACGGAGTAATCTGGCGTATATTAATTTTCTATATTGGAGCAATTTTCGTAATTGTTACAGTTTATCCATGGAATGAATTAGGCAACATTGGAAGCCCATTCGTTGCGACTTTTGCTAAAGTAGGTATTACTTTCGCTGCTGGATTAATTAACTTTGTAGTATTAACTGCAGCAATGTCTGGTTGTAACTCAGGTATCTTTAGTGCGAGCCGTATGACTTTAAACTTAGCTCAAAAGGGCATGTTACCTAAATTCTTTACTAAAGTAATGAAAAATGGTGTTCCTTTCTGGACAGTAACAGCGATTGCAATCGGTATCTTAATTGGAGCGCTATTAAATGTTATCTTGCCACTATTCATTAAAGGTGCAGATAGTATTTTTGTTTATGTTTATAGTGCGTCTATCTTACCAGGTATGGTACCGTGGTTTATGATTTTGATTAGCCACTTAAGATTCAGAAAGCATCACCCTGAAGAATTGAAAGGGCATCCTTTTAAAATGCCAGGTGGAGCAATCACTAACTATGTAACAATGGCATTCTTTATCATGGTATTAATCGGTATGTTATTTAATAAAGAAACAGTCGTATCTGTATTAATCGGTATTATTTTCTTATTATTAATGACTGCATTCTATTTCATTAAAGGCTATCATAAGTTAAGTAAGAACGAGCAATTATAAAATTATCTGACTTATTAAAAAAGTGTATCTTCTTATATGGAGATCGTTATAAGTTAGGTATATTAAACAAGTGAATATATTAATGTATCAAACCTTATCAAGGCGCGTATCGTCTTGGTAAGGTTTTTTTAATGCATCATTATTAATAGACAGCTTTATATTAGAATTATGAATATGGTACATAATCCTTTTTAGATAAAAAGCGAGAGTTATTAATGAAAAAGAATATATAATGCAACTTATTTACATAAATTTTACATCTTAAAAACAATAACTCAACACTCTTTGCTTACACTTACAGTATAAGCTTGATAATACATATTAAAGGAGTTATTAATTATGAAATTCTATAATAAGTTAGCAACAGTATCGGTGACTAGTGCAATTGTTATGGGTTCTGTCTTGGGAAATGCACAATCAACTTTCGCATCAAGTGGTGGAAATAGTTCAGATCAACCTGCCGATGTATCATATATGGGTAATACAAAGAACCCTAAGAATGTTATTTTCTTAGTAGGTGATGGAATGGGACCATCGTATAATAGTGCTTATAGATACTTTGCAGATAATCCTGAAACTAAAGAAATGGACAAGACAGCATTTGATAACTACTTAATAGGTACACAACGTACAAATCCAGATGATCCAAAGGAAAATGTTACAGACTCAGCAGCAGGTGCAACGGCATTTAGTTCTGGCCATAAAACATTTAATGGAGCAATTGGTGTTGATGCAAATAAACAAAAAGTTAAAACTGTATTAGAACAAGCAAAAGAAAACGGTAAGTCAACAGGTCTAGTTTCAACTGCAGAAATCACTGATGCAACACCTGCAGCATATGCAGCTCACGTTGATGACAGAGATAAAAAAGATGAAATTGCACAGCAATTTTACAATGACAAAATTAATGGTAAACATAAAGTTGATGTATTACTAGGCGGTGGTGCAGAATACTTTGGCGATAAAAATGGTAATTTAACAGATAAATTCAAAAAGGATGGTTATGATGTTGTAGATAATAAAACAGATCTACAAAATTCAACGAGTAAACAAGTATTAGGTTTGTTTGCTGACAATGACATGCCATTACAAATTGATGCGCCAGAAAAAAATCCTAAACTAGTTGAAATGGAAGACAGTGCAATTAAGCGATTAGAATCAAATGACAAAGGTTTCTTCTTGATGGTAGAAGGGGCGTCAATCGATAAATCAGGACATCCAAATGATGTTACTGGTGTAATGTCAGAGATGAGTGGTTTTGAGAAATCATTTGATTATGCGATGAATTATGCAAAATCACATCCTGATACATTAGTTGTTGCAACAGCAGATCACTCAACTGGTGGTATGACAATCGCTAAAGGTAAAGACTATGTTTGGAATCCAAAAGCGATCCATCAAATGAAGCATTCTGGCTCATATATGACTAAAGAAATAGCAGAAGGTAAAGATCCAGAGAAGGTAATTAATGACGGCTATGGCTTTGAAGTTTCTAACTCTCAAATCAGTAAGATTAAAGATGAAGCTGAAGCATTGAAGAAATATGATGAGGAAGATAAAGAATATGAAGCGCAATTCCAAAAATTACAAGATGCAATTCAAAAACCAATAAATGATAAATCACATACAGGTTGGACAACAAATGGACATACTGGTGAAGATGTGAATACGTATGGCTTTGGTCCAGGTAGTGATCGATTTAAAGGTAATATTGATAATACAGACAATGCTAACAACATATTTGATTTCTTTAAACATGACGTAAAGCAATAAATATAAAATAACATTGTTATAACTTAATTAACTAAAAAGCACCTAATTTCAGGATTTCCTGTCATTAGGTGCTTTTTAAAGTAGCTGAAGATTTGAAAACGTTAATGTTTAAATTTTATTAAAGATAAATGCTTTCGATAATTATTGAGCGCCATTTTAGATTGTGTGATGGAATCAAGAGATGACTCATAATTCAATGCAATGTAACGATAATATAACACATCAACTGAAAATAATTGTGCAAACAGTGAAGTGGTTGCTGCCATACGTAATTCATTCTCATCGGTTTGTCCGTAAATTAACTTGTAGTTTGAAACTTGTGCTATGGGATTATCCGCTGTGCTAGAAATTGTGATTATAGGAATATTATAATCACTTGCGACACTAGCCATTGAACGTAATTCACTATGACTACCTTGATTCGTAATGAAAATAATACAATCTTGATTATCGTGTGTCGCAAGTGTTGTTATAAACAAATGTGTCTCTTGCACTAATCGGACATTAAGCCCGATACGTGATAATTTTTGATACAAATCAGTAGCTATAACAAATGATGCACCATAACCGAAGATAAATATATTGCGTGCTTGCTTTATCACATGGCAAATTTCATCTATACTTTTAGCATCAATATGCGTTGCAACGAAATTCATAGTATCTGTCGCACGTGATAACATCTTTGACTTAAGTGTATCAACCGATTCATTTGCAACAAGTTCAAGGTGCGTATTATTTGTCGTATCTTCTGGTAAATAACGTGATAGTGCAATTTTTAATTCTTGGAACCCTTTGCCTGTAACTTTCCTACTAAATCGTACAATTGATGCTGTACTCGTATCGATTGCTAATGCTAAGTCTTGTACAGACATATCAATAATTTTGTGTGGAGCATTTAAGATAAAATCAGCTATTTTCTTTTCACTTTTTGTAAAATCAGGATACTGCTTATCAATTTTGTAAAGTAAATTCGTCATTATAAATCACCTAAACTATCAGTTTCTCTCATAGCTTTAGTCGTGCCGAATAAGTAAGTAAAAATAAACCCACCGGCATAAGCTGAGAGCAGTCCTCCTATATATCCTAGATACATATGATCTGAAATTAATGGTAATAGTGATATACCACTTGGTCCAATTGCAGTCGCACCAATGTGTCCAATGCCTCCGATTACTGCGCCACCAATACCACCACCAATACAAGCCGTGAAGAATGGTTTGCCGAGAGGCAAGGTTACACCATAAATTAATGGTTCACCAATACCTAAGAAGCCAACAGGTAAGGCACCTTTCAAAGTATTGCGGAGTGTCGTGTTCTTGCGACATCTAACCCATAAAGCTAATGCTGCGCCAACTTGACCAGCACCCGCCATTGCAGCAATTGGTAACAGGTAAGTTGCACCCGTTTGATTTATCATCTCAATATGAATAGGGGTAAATATATGGTGTAATCCTAACATTACCAAAGGTAAGAAGAAAGCACCAATAATAAAGCCACTAAATACACCACCAATATCGATAATGCCATTGATGATATGAACGAGACCATCTGATATAAATCCTGCTAAAGGCATAAAGATAAAAATTGTAAGTAAACCTATTATAAATAAAGTGATTGTTGGAGTGACAATGATATCAATTGCATTAGGGACAATTTTATGAAGTCTTTTTTCAACGATACTTAAAAGCCAAACAGCAAATATAACGCCAATGATACCACCTTGACCAGCTTGAAGCGGTTCGCCAGTAAAGATGTTAGTAATCATATTTTTATCGGTAAGACCAGTTAGTAGTGTGGTACCACCAATAACACCGCCAAGCCCTGGTGTTGCACCAAATTCTTTAGCTGCATTAATACCAGTAAAGATTGCTAAGTAAGCCAACATACCGTCCTTTATGACGTTAAATACAGTCACCAGTTGTGTTACCCAGGCTCCCGATATTTGTCCACCTGCAAGCAAGTTACTTAGTACAGCGGCAATACCGCCAATTAAACCAGCACCTATAAATGCTGGAATCAGAGGTATAAATATATTAGCAATAGTCTTTAGTAACTTATTAAATTTACCGTGCTTTTGTTTAGATTTATAATTTGATTTATTCTGTGCGGCTTTTGCTTCTGCATCTTGCTTAAAATTCGTTGTTCCATGTGGAATTGTTTCACCTAATTTGACGCCACTACTTTGCGCCATGTAACCTGCGACTTTATTAACGGTACCGGGTCCCACAACAACTTGAACACGGTCGTCTTTAACGACACCCATAACACCATCAATTGATTTAAGTTTTGCATAGTCTACCTTTTGTTCGTCAATGACTTGAATACGAACGCGAGTCATACAATTAATAATGTTATCAATATTGTCCATAGTTCCAACTGCATCAGTAATTTGTTGTGCTAATTTTTGTTCTTTGTTCATATATAGGCCTCCTGACATAAGGATAATAGCAGTTTAGTTGTACTTTGAAATTGGAATGCTTGAATGTTAGAAATACTATTGTTGTATTGTACGTTTAAGTAGAGCATGATTGTCGTCTAGTTTTTGCTCGGCGTCTTGTTTAGTTACATTACAGAGTTGCATGACGACTGCAGTTTTTACATTCTGACCGGATTCTTCGAAACGAATTTTAGCCTGGTCATATGAAATATCACAAATTTCTTGAATGATGCGAATTGAACGATCGATTAATTTCTTATTCGTAGCTTTGACATCAATCATTAAATTATCATAGACTTTTCCAACACCTACCATTGTGATGGTAGATATCATATTCAGGATTAATTTTTGTGCAGTCCCAGCCTTTAATCTTGTAGAGCCAGTAAGTATTTCTGGCCCTACATCTACTTCTATTGCTTGTTTAGCTAAGCTACTAATCGGTGTGTCAGTATTACAAGAAATTGCTACCGTATGTGCACCAACTTCATTTGCACATTTGATACCGCCTTGGACATATGGGGTCGAACCACTTGCAGCAATCCCAATGACGACATCTTTGTTTGAAAGATGGATATGAGTCAAATCTTCTCTCGCAAGTGCAGGATCATCTTCAGCACCTTCAACAGCTACGGTTAATGCGCGTTGACCACCGGCGATAAGTCCGATCACATCATTTTTTGTCGTATTAAACGTGGGTACACACTCTGCTGCATCTAACCCACCTAATCTACCACTAGTTCCAGCCCCTAAATAAATAATTCTGCCATCGTTGTTAAATCTATTTATAGTGATTTCAATGACTTCAGCAAGTTGGGGTATTACTTTGCTTATTTCTTGTGGGACCTTTTTATCTTCTTCATTCATGGTTTGTAGTGCTTCGACGATAGACATTTCATCTAAATGCATTGATGCCGTATTTCGAGATTCGGTCGATTTTTGTTTCATTATTACATCTCCTTTGCTTGATTTTTAAATGAAAATGAATCTCCTGCTCGCATACAGTAGATTAATGGTAAATCTGCTGTGATAACTCTAGCGATCACATTGATATGTGGATGCTCTGGAAGCGGCTCTTTGATGATTTGTAATTCGCCTTCATAACGCCCGTTTAATGTATTATCTAGTGTGATATGCCCTGGAAGTCGTTCAACTGTATGCATTGGTTGAATTGTGTCATTAAGATAATGTCGTGCCTCATGTGAGCGTATGACATGTTCGGGATTGTCAATACGAACTGTGTGTGATGCTTGAAGTATTGTAGGGGTATGATTGTCATAATATTTTAAATGTAATATGAAATTTCTGTGCTGAATTGCTTGATAGAGTTGTTGTGCCATAGTTTCCTCGAGATAAGGGTCACCAATTAAATAATCTGTGGTCTTTGCTTGAATTAGTGTTGTTACACTTTCTATAGGATGATGATTACGTGAAGTTTCTATAGTTGATAAACCTTTAAATATCGGACCGCGCTTTTGACTACCGGATATGAAACCAAAGATCTGTGCTTCAGGATTAAAACGTAAAATTAGCATATTTTGTTGTGTGACAAATGATTCGGAAAGTCCCGTATCCGGTCTAGGATAATAATTGTGGCAATATATGATATTTGAAAAATCACTCACTGTCTGTTTAAGATGAGTTAATAATGATGTAGTAATAGTGCTCGCGTTCAAACAACATTTAAAGCCTGCATTAATAATAGAATTTACTGTAGCAACAGAGGTACTATGATCAATCCTTACAATAAAATGTGCATTTGTATAGCGTTGTAAAATTTGGAACAATGTTTGAGTTAGTAATGCTGGATTAATATCGATAATGAAGCGTATTTCATAATGGTCTAGATAATCTAACAGCTCTTTTAGTTTTTGATACTTTAACTGTTCATCTTCTTCAGGTATTTGCACCGAAGTAAAGATACTATCATATCCAAAGTCGACCATCGATTTAATATAAGATTTATTGAATGGCTCACCTAAATAAACTGAAAAACCTGGCATATCTATACCTCCAATCTGTAATCGTTTTCATTGTACAATATGTGTAATCAAATTACAATTTAAGATTAAAAATTAATGTATTATGAAATTTTGTTACAAGTATAATTTGATAAAGTGTAGTATCTTGAGTAATCTTTGCTGAATGTTTGAAATATGTTTGATGGTATTACCTACAGTGAATTCTTCAATAGGCTGAAATTTGAAATCTTCTAGAAAATGATAGTAATTATAGTGGATAAGCGAAGTATGACGGAAGGGGGAGTTTTTCAATTTGATATATTCTTGCTCAATAAATTGTTGTAATTCCTGTTGAAATTGGTCCTTTTTCTTATGTTCGGTGACAATGCCAAATTTATAAACCTCTATTAAATTAAGTAATTGTTGTACGCTTTCTGAGATAGTTAAGAGTTCTTCTAATTGCATGATTATCGCCTCCATAATGATTAATAATAGGGTTAATATTTTTGCTCCGTTGATTTAGATGATATACTGTGCTTAATTTAAATATAGTTGGGTAACGTTCATGCTAGGCATCGTTAATATATATAAATAAAGTCGGTAGATATTTAGCAAGAAAGGTATGAACAAAATGAAAAAAGTTATGTTACGGTTTCGCGAAGTAACCTGGAAAGATTTTATAGTAGTTGTAAGTTTGTTTTTAATATTAGAATGCTTATCTATAGTTGTCATGCGTTTTGGACATCAATTTGTAGAGGGGTTAAATTCGAGTAGTGAGGTATTACTCGGTTCATTAATACAATTATTAGCATATATGACAACTATTTTTATTTTTTACTTTTTACATATGAATGATTTTTATACAAAATTTAATACAGGTGTAGAAGTCATTAAACAAAACAAAGCTTGGTTAGTCGGAATATTTATAATCATGTTTGTCGCATCATATTTATATAACTTTGTAGTGCAATACCTTCCAGGCGGATGGGGGTTTAGCGAAACACAAAATGAAATGCAACTTCAAATATTATTTAAAAATCCACAATTTTTACCATTTTCTTTTTTATTAATTGTTATTGCAGCACCATTAGTAGAGGAAATTATATTTAGACATTTAATGATAGGTGAATTGGGGAAAGTGTTTAATTTTAAGGTAATGGGAGTCATTTCTGCTATATTATTTTCGTTTATGCATGTAAGTAGTGCAGCCTCACCATTTGAGTTTGGTAGTTATTTTATCTTAGCTGTTGCTTTAGTATATGCATATGTTAAGACGAAGAATAAATTAATCGTTAGTTTCAGCTTACATATGTTGAATAACCTGGTGTCCTTTATTATTACTGTTTTGATGATGTACCAATAAAGGTCAATAAAAAGTCCAACTGAATTAATTTTCAGTTGGATTAGAAAACTGTTGGAAATTATTAATTGTTATATCTTGTGTCTTTATTGTTTTTTCGAATGAGTAAGAAATATCTTGTATATCCTCAATCGGGATTGTATTAGTTTTACCTAATCCAATTTCAAAGACGACTGCTTTCCATAAACCTTCTTCACATAGTAATCCAATGAAAATTACATTCTCAGTGCGATTCATATCATCAAGCCCATGCTCCATAGCCATTACATTACGTTCTGTACAGTAAATTAATACATCCGAAAATAAAGCTGGCAATGTTGTGTGTGGTGGCGTGTCAAATTTAATATAACGGTCTAATTTTTTTAACGTCCGTCTCATTTTTGTATAGGGTAAATTTAAACATTTTTTGATTATTGCTTGAATTTCTTCTTTGTAAGGAAGTGTTGAATAAGATTGACTTTCATTTAATACAAGAAATAATGCAGAAAGTTGATTTTCAGTTAATTCAATGTCATAGCTATTCGGTGTTTCTTGTAATTGATAACCACCTAATTTACCGTGTTTCGCTAAAATTTTAACGCCTTGATCCTCTAAATCTTGAATATCCCTTAAAATGGTACGTTTTGAAACATTTAACTCAGACGCTAATTCTGAAGCAGTAACTTGCCTATTTTCTTGAATTGCTTGAACCAATTTGTTTTGTCGTTCGCGTTTATTCATGAAGAAAGTCACCTCCCAATATGATTACATATTACAATTATTATATCATAAAAGTGACAATGACGACATTTAGAAAAAATAAATAAAAAAATTCGAGAAAACGCTTACATTTTTTCGAGTCTTATGTTAGTATTGTATATAGTAACAAGGGGGTAACGAATAGTTGACAAAGGGGTAGGCTATTACATAATAGTTTTGTTAACAATTATTCGTACGAGTTACTAAACAAACATCTTCAATATTTATTACTTACTTTCCTTTCTATTTAGCCGACTAGCAAAGCTAGTCGGTTTTATTTATGTTTATTGCAATATATGAAAAAAATGTTAGATGATTAACTTTGGGCATATATTTTCAGTTACGAATTATGATAAAATGAGACGAAATTATACATAGCTAAATCTATACATAAAGATTATAAATATAAAAAGAGGTGTAGACATGGAAAAAGAACAATTAATTTTTATAGACGATTCTGTCAGAGCGTGGCTCGCTTCGTTAGATGATATTATACCAGCATTAATCGATGAGATGGTCACTACAACCAAGAAGAATAGGTTTGATTTAGTAACTAATGTTGATAAAACGATTCAACAAAGATTCCAGCAGTTTTTAACTGAAACATTCCCTGAACATCAACTATTTGCAGAGGAAAAAACCAATGAAGAAGTTCACCCTCATGAGGGGCATGTATGGATTATGGATCCAATTGATGGAACCGCAAATTTAGTGAAACAACAAGAAGACTATTGCATTATATTAGGTTATTTTGTAGATGGTGTACCAATGTTGTCTTATATTTATGATTATCCACACGGGAAATTATATAAAGCAGTAAAAGGGTATGGTGCATATGTTAATGGTGCACCACTTGAAAAACCGGAATCCATTGAATTAAAGGATGCCGTTGTTTCATTTAATGCACTAGTTATAAATGCAAATAAAATGCAAGAATTATTTGAGGCTTCCTTTAGTCATCGTTTTATTGGCTCATGTGGTTTAGATTCTGTTCGTGTGATTAACGGTCAATTTGGCTTGCATATCAATACGAATCCAAAGCCTTGGGATATCGCGGCACAATTTTTATTTGCAAGTGAGCTAGGGTTGAAAATGACGACATTAGACAATAAACCTTTGGATTATGCGACGGCTGGTCCATTCATTATCAGTAATCCAGGCTGTCATGAAGAGATGTTAGAGGTTTTAAATTCAGGAGCGGGTTATAAAAAGTAAATTGTAACTCTAAAATATCATACTTTATCAAATTTTTAGGTCTTAAGCACTATGCTAAATTGTATAAATTCATTTATAATGTAGTTATTAATTTAAGTTGAAAACTGAATATAGAATGGGGAATGATAAGAGTGAATCGCTCTAGAATGAACGGAAAAAAGAAAATGGGACTAGGTAAAAAGCTTTTTTTATGGTTTTTCGGTATATTAGCCATACTTGCTTTAATAGCAGTTATTTATTTAGGATATAAAATCTTTTCAGTCGGTGGATCAATACATAATCCATTAGATAGAGATAAATCGTCACTAAGAGATAAAAATGTCAGTTTAGATGATGGTGATGCTTTTACAATTGCATTGTTCGGTGTAGACTCTGATGCGAAAAGAGCTTCTGAAGGCGATGGTCAACGTAGTGATACAATTATGGTGCTATCGATTAATCCTAAAAAGAAAACAACTGAAATTGTAAGTATTCCAAGGGATACACAAGCTAAGATTGTAGGTAAAGGTACAACTGAGAAAATTAATCATGCCTATGCTTATGGTGGTCCTGATATGGCAGTGAAATCTGTTGAAAAATTATTAAACGTACCAATTGATCATTACGCTACGATAGATATGGATGGTATGAAAGATATGATTGATACGGTTGGTGGTATCGACGTAACAAGTAATGCGACATTCTCATATAAAAATCACCAATTTAATAATGGCGAAAAAACACACTTAGATGGTGATGCTGCAATGGCATTTATCAGAAGTAGAAAAGAAAGCGGTGCTGGTGGAGACTTTGGTCGTCAAGAACGACAACAAATTGTAATTCAAGGTTTAGCTAGTAAGTTATCAAGTGTAAATTCAATCACTCACTTTAATTCAATTATGAACCATATTAAAGAGAATGTGAAAACAGATTTATCAATTGGTGAATTAAATAAAATTAGAAGCAACTATAAAGATGCAGATAAGACAGTTAATAAGCACCAGTTAGATGGTGAAGGCGGCATACAAGATGATGGCTTATATTATTTTGTACCTAGTCAAAGCTCATTAAGTGAAATTGAATCTAGTATTAAAGATAATTTAGGTATTTACTAGAATAGCAACTGTGATAGCTGAACAACAAGGTGAGGTTAATTATTTATGATAATAAATTGTTGTTGTTATAGTCAAAGGTCGTTTTAAATTAAATGATTATCTTAAGGTAGATTTAATGGCTTTAGAGGTTGCTCGAGTTAAGATTTTAGAATCTTTTGCTCGAGCAACCTTTTTCTATAGATGAAATTAAATAGAAATATATATATGTTTAAGCTCAATCCCTAATAAATAATTTGTATATAAGCGTAGAACATCACATTCGTCAAACAAAAATGACAGTGTTGTTCTACTTTTTATTATCATAAACTTAATACGATCAAGAAATAAATGAACTCATATTGTTGTGGCATAAACATCTTGAAAACTTATTGTTATATGACCAGAGTTATATAGTGGAAGTAGCATAGAAAAAATACAAATCTATACTATAGTTTGGTGAACAAGCTGTAATAATAAATGACTGACAAAGTAATTATACAAAAATCTTTTATTATATTTTGGAATAGTATGATATTGAATTGTATTAAAAAAGGGAATGGAATACAGAATGCCTTAACATTCATAATAAATACGTTTACAATATAAGTAACATTACCTAAAAAGTGTGGGGCTTTTATGATGGAATGTTGTTGAACAACAATGAGAATAATACGGGCAGTATATTATAAAAACAGGGGTGAATCGAATGCAGGAACATTTAATCGTTTCTTTAGATGGTAAAGACTATCTTGTTGAACCAGGCACGAACTTGTTGCAATTTATTAAGTCACAAGATACATTTGTGCCTTCGATTTGTTATAACGAATCGCTAGGACCTATTCAAACTTGTGACACTTGTACAGTTGAGATTGATGGTCAAATTGGACGTGCGTGTAGTACGACGATTGATCGACCAATGGTGGTCAATACACAAACAGATAATGTACAAACAAGCCAAAAGGAAGCACTTGATCGCATATTAGAGAAACACATGTTGTATTGTACTGTGTGTGATTATAATAATGGAGATTGTGAAATTCATAATACAATGGATCAGTGGGGACTTGAGCATCAAACGTACGAATATAAAGAAAAGCCATATGAAAAAGATTATGGTCCCTTTTACAGATATGATCCAAATCAATGTATTTTATGTGGACGATGTGTTGAAGTCTGCCAAGATGTTCAAGTCAATGAGACTTTGACAATAGATTGGGAGCGACAACAACCACGTGTTATTTGGGATAATGATACAACAATTAATGATTCCTCATGTGTTGGCTGTGGTCAATGTGCAACGGTATGTCCTTGTAATGCCATGCTTGAAGTTAATATGGAAGGCAATGCAGGCTATATGACAGATTTAGAACCTGGTTCTTTAGCGGCGATGATAGATTTAACTAAAAAAGCAGAACCAGGCTATGGTCCTTTATTTGCAGTATCTGATTCTGAAGCTGCCATGAGAGAAGAAAGAATTGAGAAAACGAAGACAGTATGTACTTATTGTGGTGTTGGCTGTTCATTTGACGTATGGACAAAGGATAGAGAAGTACTAAAGGTGCAACCACAGCATGAATCACCTGCCAATAAAATATCATCATGTGTAAAAGGAAAATTTGGTTGGGATTATGTTGATTCAGATGAACGCTTGACTAAGCCATTAGTAAGAAAAAATGGTCAATTCGAAGAAGTTGAGTGGGAAGAAGCTTTACAAGTTGTATCAGACAATTTTACTAAGGTGAAAGATAAATTAGGTCCAGACGGTTTAGCATTTATCTCTTCTTCCAAAGCTACAAACGAAGAATCATATTTAATGCAAAAGCTAGCGCGCCAAGTTATAGGTACAAATAATGTAGATAATTGTTCAAGATATTGCCAAGCTCCTGCAACTAAAGGTCTATTTAGAACAGTGGGGCATGGTGGAGATTCTGGTTCTATAGATGATTTAGAAATTGCAGATATGGTCGTACTTATTGGTACTAACACTGCTGAGGCACATCCTGTCATTGCATCAAGAATTAAACGAGGTCATAAACTTTATCAAAATACATTAAATGTATTTGATATTAGAAAGCATGAAATGGCAGAACGTGCTGACAATTTCTATCAACCTAAGCCAGGAACAGATTTAGTTTGGTTATCTGCCGTAACGAAATATATCATCGACAATGATTTACATGATAAAGCATTTATTGATGAATGGGTGAATGATTTCGAGGCATATAGAACGTCTCTAGAACCATTCACAATGGACTTTGCAGAAGAAACAACGGGTATAACTGCAGAAGCGCTGATTGATTTTGCACACCAAGTTGTCGATGCAAAATCAGTATCGATTTGTTGGGCAATGGGTGTAACACAACAAGATATTGGTAGTGATACGTCTACTGCAATTTCTAATTTATTATTAGCAACAAGCAATTATAGAAAGCCAGGTTCAGGTGCTTATCCGCTTAGAGGACATAACAATGTACAAGGTTGTAGTGATATGGGTAGTATGCCGGATCAATTCCCAGGTTATCAATTGGTTACTGATGATGAAGTACGAGCTAGATTTGAAAGAGAATATGGTGAAAGTTTACCAAGTCATGCAGGACGTGATAATCATCAAATGATGGAAGGTATTCATGAAGGTGAAATTGATTCTTTATATTTATACGGCGAAGATACAGGTATTGTTGATTCGAATATCAACTTTGTACAAGCAGCTTTAGAAAAGGTTGGTTTCCTTGTAGTACAAGATGAGTTTTTCACTTTTACAGCATCATATGCAGACGTTGTCTTGCCTGCCAGTCCATCACTTGAAAAAACTGGAACTTTTACAAATACAGAGCGAAGAATTCAACGTATCTATCAAGCATTGGAACCAAAGGGAGACTCTAAACCTGATTGGCAAATCATTCAAGCAGTGGCGAAATCATTAGGATATGATTGGGGATATACACACCCAAGTCAAATCATGGATGAAGTTGCACGATTGACACCACTTTATTCAGGTGTAAATTATGATCGTTTAGAAGGTTATAACAGTTTACAATGGCCAGTTGCAGCAGATGGTACAGATGAACCAACCTTGTATCTAGAAGGATTTAACTTTGATGATGGTAAAGCGAGATTCTATCCACTGTCATTTGATAATTTCTTCAAAGTGAATGAAGTTTATGATCTACATGTAAATAACGGTCGATTATTAGAACACTTCCATGAAGGTAATATGACATATAAGGTACCAGGATTAGAATACAAAATGCCTAATGCATTTGTAGAGATTTCACCTGAACTAGCTGAAGACAGAGGCATCCATGAAGGTGCAGAAATCAAGCTTATTTCTGAAACTGGAGAAGCTGAATTGGTAGCGCATGTTACTGATAGAGTTAAAGGTAAAGAAATATATATCCCTCTAAATAACAATGCAATGTTGCATGGTGACAATGGTGCAATTAATTTATTGACCAATAGTGACGTTGATAAAGATACAGATACACCATCATATAAACGTACAAGTTGTCGAATGGAAGTAAAAACACGAAGAGGAAAGTCACCACTTAATCCTACGAATTTCCGGGTAAATAAACAACGCCAACCACAATATAGTGTTAGAGTTGAAGATAAATGGAGACGTGATGACTATACTTTCCCAGGAAGTCAGGTGGATAACTAATGGCTGAAAGAATAACTAAAATAAAACGCATGGAAAAGACAGATGCAGAAATCAAGCAAGAAAGTATGGCTGAAGTAACAGACGCAATTGTTGCCAATAAAGACAGTATCTTAAAGGCAATTAATCTAATTAGTACATTAGATGACGCTAAAATATTAGATGCTCTGTCTGGCGCAGTTAAAAGTCGAGGCGTAATCGCCAATAAATTTGCTGTAGAACTAAATAAAGAACAATATACAGGGTTAATTTCAAATATGGCTTCACTTGTATTCTTATTAGGTGATTTAAATGTAAATGATTTATCTACAATGCTAAACAAAGTCAATAAAGGTTTGCATGTAGCAAACCAAGCAAACCCAAACCAAAAAACATCTATCACCGGATTAATGAGTATTTTAAAAGACGATGAAATGAACCGCAGTTTAACTTATATGTTGAATATGCTGAGAGGTATGTCACGCTAATATCATAGTATGTGTTCACAGAATGACATGTAACAGACCAAGATAGGAGAAAGTTATTTTCTATCTTGGTCTGTTTTATTGTTTAGAAAATGACATATTGCAAAATGCTTAAATATGATACAATTTCTAGTATTAGAGTTTAATATTAGTTTTTTAGATGAGGAGAGGAAGACATATTAATCCGAAAATGATAAAAGTCATGGCCATCATTTCCAATGTTATTCTAGTATTGGGAATTGTGTTCTTGATTACAATGAATATAATGATGGCAATTACAATGTTTGTTGTCTCATTAGCGATAAGTCTCACAATCTTCAATACGTTATTTAGAGATAGAAGAGGAATGAAGATTGCTATCAATGTGTCGTTTGCAATTGTGCTAATTGCGATTATATTTGCATATATTACATTAACTAAATAATTGTGTAAGTTAGGGAGTTTTTCTGAAAATGAAGCAATTAATTACGCAAAGACTGTCGGTCGTGTTATTGATCGTTATTTTAGCTGTTTTTGTTCTGTTACTGATTATCAATGAAACGACTTTATTTGATAACCAGAAGACAAACACATTTAATGAGGCCGTGAGTAAACAAGTAGATGGTAATGCATTAAACATGAAAGAAGAACAAGGTCAATTTGTTGATGCTTCAAGAGCAGATGTGAAACAAGCTATGGACATAGATAATGAATATGAAAATCTAAATTATATGGATATTTCAGAAAAGGTACCTATGTCTGAGCATGAATTGAATCAAATATTAAAAGATAAAGGTA
This sequence comes from Staphylococcus sp. 231237_7MaSpsaltlick, assembly GCF_043107035.1. Taxonomy (NCBI): domain Bacteria; kingdom Bacillati; phylum Bacillota; class Bacilli; order Caryophanales; family Staphylococcaceae; genus Staphylococcus; species Staphylococcus sp. 231237_7MaSpsaltlick. The sequence goes on along the minus strand of NZ_JBICNX010000008.1, from coordinate 59,628 downwards.
TTTTAAAAGGGCAAGCCAAGTCTTTTCTTAAAGCTCAGGAAAAGTATGATGTAAATGTCCTATATCTGATAAGTCATGCTTTAGTTGAAACAGGTCATGGTCGTTCAGAATTGGCAAAAGGCATTAAAGATGATGGTAAAAAGTATTACAATTTCTTTGGCATAGGTGCGTTTGATGAGAATGCAGTGCACACAGGAAGTAGTTATGCTAAGAAACAATCTTGGACATCGCCTAAACGTGCAATTATGGGTGGCGCAAAATTTGTTCGTAAAAATTACTTTGATAAAAAGCAAATTACATTATATCAAATGCGTTGGAACCCTAAAGCACCAGGGGAACATCAATATGCTTCTGATATCGCGTGGGACGGTAATATTGCACGCTTTATGCAACATTATTATGACAAGTATGGTATTAAAAAGGATCATGTTTATAAAGATTACTATTTATAATGGACCAATATTTTATGAATAAAGGATAACGATGTAATCAATACAGGTGTTATCTTTTTTCTTTGTAAAGTAATTAAGGAATTTATTAAAAAACACAGGCTAGTAAGAACAAATAAGTTTAATGATAGATGGAGTGAAAATGATGAAGATAGGTATAGTAGGTGCAGGTATCGGTGGTTTAACGACTGCAGCGTTACTGATTGAGCAAGGTCACGATGTAAAGGTATTTGAACAGAAACAAGATATAACTGAAATTGGTGCAGGGATAGGTATCGGGGGCAATGTCCTTGAAAAGTTAGGTAATCATGATTTAGCTAAAGGCATAAGAAATATCGGACATGAAATAGAGCAAATGACAGTGCTAGATGGTAAAGGTAATACGCTATCTAATGTGAAATTAAAGAAAAAGACTGTTAATTTGACGGTGAAACGTCAAGATTTAGTAGATGTTATTCAATCTTATGTACCATCACAATATCTTTATTTTGGACACCGTGTGGAAACAATTGAAAGTGAACCACTTAAAGTGACATTGAAATTTGAATCTCAATCTCAAGCAGATGAAGCATTTGATTTATGTATAGCTGCAGACGGCATTCATTCTAATGTTAGACAATCTATATTACCAGATAGTAAGCCGGTATATAGAGGGTATACTGTGTTTAGAGGATTAGTAGACGATGTAAATATAAAAGAAGAACATGTTGCTAAAGAATACTGGGCTACAAAAGGTAGAGTAGGCATTGTTCCTTTATTAAATCATCAGGCTTATTGGTTTATTTCTATTAATGCTAAAGCGCAGGATCCAAAGTATAAAGCATTTGGTAAACCTCATTTACAAGCAAGATTTAATCATTTTCCAAATGAAGTAAGAGTGATATTAGATAAACAAAGCGAAACAGATATTTTACTTCATGATATTTATGATATACAACCACTGAAGTCATTTGTGTATCAACGTGTCGTCTTGTTAGGTGATGCAGCACATGCTATGACACCAAACATGGGACAGGGCGCAGGACAAGCGATGGAAGATGCGATTGTATTAGCTCATTGCCTTGCGCAGTATGATTTCGATGAAGCTTTGCAACGTTATGATAAATTACGTGTTAAACATACTAAAAAAGTAATTAAACGTTCTAGAAATATTGGCAAAATAGCACAAAAATCAAATAAGTTATTAGTCGCTTTGCGTAATTTTGTTGTTAAAATTATGCCAAACCAACTAGCCAGTGCGCAAACAAAATTTTTATACAAAACAAAGTTAAAGTAGCTATGAAAGTTATGTTGAACTTATAAATACAATTAAAAGAGAAGCCCTTAAATGAAGTCTACTGATTTCATTTAAGGGCTTCTCTTTTTAGTAGGTGCATGTAAATTGTCGAAAACCACTAGTTTACTATAAATTTTGGTGTTTTATTCTCTAGTTTACTTAATGTATCATTCGCAACAATTTTAGCCATCATATCTCGTGACTCATATGTTGCATTTCCGATATGGGGTGTAATGACTACATTATCAAGTGATTTCAATTTTTCATTAATCTGTGGTTCAAATTCAAAGACATCTAGTGCAGCACCTTCTATTAGTTTATCTTGTAACGCTTCGACAAGTGCTGCTTCATGAACAATTGGCCCACGTGATGCATTGATTAAATAGCTTGTCGGCTTCATTAATTTAAATTGAGGTGTATCGATTAAATGATGTAAATCTGTAGAATAGGCAGCATTAATCGTTACAAAGTCTGAATGCTTTAAAAGAGTTTCTAAATCTACATATTTTGCGCCGATTTCGCGCTCTTTATCCTTTTTCTGATTTGGTCCAGTATAAAGAATATTCATATCGAAAGCTTTTGCTCTTTTCGCAACTGCACCACCAATTTCACCTAAGCCTATGATACCGATTGTTTTGCCTGACACTTCTCGACCTCTAAAGAATAGTGGGGCCCAACCATCGAATCCTGTTGAACGACATAATTTATCGCCTTCAACAATACGTCTTGCCGCAGCTAACACGAGTCCAAATGTTAATTCAGCTGTAGAATTAGTCGAAGCCTTGGGCGTATTAGTAACGTCGATATCCTTTTGTCGAGCATAGGCAGTATCGACATTATTAAATCCAGCGCCATAATTTGCGATTATTTTTAATTTGTTTCCTGCATCAATGACATCTTTATCAACATTCGTTGATAATAGACTGATTAATGCGTCAGCATCTTTGACACCTGACTTTAATGTCTCTTGATCAATAATTCCTTTACCATCATACATTTCAACTTCAGCACCAGCTTGTTCAAGTGCTTTAAGTCCTGCTTCAGGAATAGGTCCTGCGATATAAACTTTTACCATTAATAATCACTTCCTTTAATACAAAGTATAGTAAATAAATATGGGCTTAACAAATTTTTATATTTAAAATGAAATAAAATAACTAAACACAATCGTTTAAGGGATATGTAAAAAAATAAATTACTTTAATAACGTATATTAAATCTCATTTTCTTTGTACTTGAGCAATTGACCAATTAACTAATTAACTTTAGGCCTACAATTGATAGAACTATCAAACCGATAAAAAATACACGTTTGGCATTTTTGGCTTCATTATATAGCAACATGCCTACTAATGTGCCACCACCAGTACCAATACCACTCCATATAGCATATGCTGTGCCCATAGGTATGGTATTCATTGCTAATTTCAATGTACTAAAGCTACAGATAAAGGCAACTGCTAATAGAACGACAAGTGATTTCTTTTTTGTTCTTGTAATTTCATTTAAAATGATGACACCAACAACTTCTAATAAACCTGCAAAAAATAAAATGAACCAACTCATTACTGCTGCACCTCCGAAGTTGATAACTTAAGTCCAATAATGCCAATAATTAATAGACAAATAAGCATCATTTTTACAATATTGAAGTTATCTCCAAAGAAAATAATATCTACAATTACTGTGCCAACAGAACCTATGCCAACAAATACAGCATAAACAGTACCCACTGGTAGTGCTTTACAAGCTGAAATAACTAAGAAGAAACTTATTCCGATAATTATAATTACTGCTAACCAACTCCATACAGAATTAGCAACATTTAAACCAGTAACCCATAATACCTCGATCAAACCAGCCAATATTACTTTAAACCACTGCATTGTCTTACCTCCTAATTTATACGAAACGTGTCCATTTTCTCAAATTTATTAATATACTGCAATGTCATATAACAAAAAAAGACTGAAACATGAAGCATAATCATGTTCCAGCCTATATTAATGGTAGCGCAATTCAACAGACAGAATGGAAGAACTTTCCCTTAAAGAACTTGTCATTTAGTCATATTTGCTTAGATAGTGTACTTATACTTATTTATAAGCATAGATGATATCCAATACCATTGTAGCGAATTATATTAAATGTTTAGTTATTAGTTTAAGTGGATATAGTTGTAAGAACTAGCTTCAGAAGAAGAAATTGTTCTTTCACTTACTGAATATGGTCCACCGCCATAGTTCATTTCTGAAACTGTAACAGAACCATCGCTAGATACGTTTTCAACGTATGCAACATGTCCGTAAGGTCCAGAGTTAGATTGTAAAATTGAGCCTTGTTCAGGTGTGTTGTTAACTGTATAACCAGCTGAAGATGCTGCTGAAGCCCAGTTATTTGCATTTCCCCAAGTAGAGCCGATTTCACCATTTACTTTATCATAAACATACCAAGTACATTGGCCTGCTGTATATAAATTCCCACTTGAAGCAGATTGAGTTGTACTTTCGTTAGTTGATTGAGTTTGAGTTTGTTCTGCTGCGTCTGCCTCTTGACCATGATCTAATCCCAACATTGCTGCTCCGATTCCTGCTGTTAAAGTTGTAGCTGTTAATAATTTTTTCATTTTAAAAAGTCCTCCCAAAAGTCATCATTCATAAAATAACTTTATCTATTAATTAATTTAAGTTGATTGTTTTTCGTATGTGCTTTTTAACGACAAATAATACTCTAACAGATGAATTTGGTTTTGTGTGCAATGTTACGTCTTTGTAAACCAATTAAAAAAACCTCACATGTCATTGTAATAAATGCATGTAGAGGTTACAGTCTGACATAATTCAATTTTATGTTGGCACTACTAGTTTGAGCTCCATTGGTTAGTTAATATAAAACACCAATTATTACAAGACTTGTAAAAAGTCACAAAATTTAGATTTATATTATTTAAAAAATCTAATAGATAAAGGTGCTAAATAATCTTCTCCATTATAAGATTTAACTGCAGCAATAATAGTAAATATTATCATTAAAATACCCAATATTATTAATAGTAATAAGCCAATTAATACTAAAGATAATATTGAAGCGACAATAACCCAAATAAAATAAGACAGATAAAAATTAAAGTAGTTCTTCCCTGCACGGTCTACAAATGGTGATTCATCACGTTTAATGAGCCAAATGATTAGAGGCCCTATAATAGAAGTGAAAAAGCTTAATACATAAATAAGCATTGCCATTAATCGTGCATCATCATTTACTTCAATATTAGATGTGTTGTTTGTTTCATATTGATGTTCAGGCATTATACCCCTCCTTTTTCTTTTACTATAACAAAAATAATTTATCTTTATATCAATTTCTGAAAATAAAATTAGGTTTTTTTATCTAGCAACTATGTGCAGCGATTGTTACAATGTGTCGTGATACAACGGTATGTGATTGCTTTTCTATTGCGAGCCATTGTTTATCGTTAATTATTACTGGTTATACAATAAAGTAATGTAAATAAAGTTGAAGAAAGAAGGGTGATTATGAAAATTGCAATTATAGGCTCTGGTAATGGGGCAGTAACAGCAGCATTAGATATGAAGACTAAAGGTCATGAAGTGAAATTATATTGTAGAAACCAATCAATACATAAATTTGATAAAGCTATAGAACGTGGAGGCTTTTCCTTTACGAATGAGGGAGAGACAAACTTTGTACCATTTACTGATATCAGTGATGATATGTCATACGTATTAGAGGATGCAGAGGTGATACAAGTCGTCATACCATCTTCATTTATCGAACATTATGCACATACGATGGCACCATTCTTGAAATCAGAACAACTGATCTTTTTTAATATGGCAGCAGCAATGGGATCTATTAGATTCTTGAATGTCCTAGAGGAAATGCATATTGAGACAAAACCTAAACTTGCTGAAGTAAATACACTTACTTATGGAACACGAGTGGATTTTGATGAAGCGTCCGTTAACTTATCATTAAATGTGAGAAAGGTTCATTTTTCTACCTATGATAAGGAAGATTTGAGCGATAGCTTTGAGAAAATTGAATTACTGTATCCATATATTGTTAAAGAAGAAAGCCTATGGAAAACAAACCTAGAAAATGGAAATCCAGAAGTTCATCCAGGACCAACATTATTAAACGTTGGTCGTATAGATTATGCGGAAGATTTTGCTTTATATGCAGAAGGGATTACGCAACACACAGTGCGTTTATTACATGCTGTAGAATTAGAACGATTAACACTCGGACGTAAATTGGGTTTCGAATTATCTACAGCAAAAGATGCACGTATAGAGCGTGGCTATTTGGAACAAGTTGATGAAGATGAACCATTGAACCGTTTATTTAATAACAGTCCAGTATTTTCCCAAATAAAAGGACCGAATCAAGTTAAAAATCGCTACTTAACAGAAGATATTGCCTATGGTCTTGTCTTGTGGTCAAGTCTTGGTAAGCATATCGGTGTCCCAACACCTAATACAGATGCCATTATCACAATTGCGTCGACAATATTGGAACGAGACTTTTTTGAAGAAGGGCTAACAATTGAGGAACTTGGCATAGATAAACTTGGATTAGATTAATTTAACAATGCGTATGTTTAATAGAATATAAAGGGGGTTGCAAATGATGACGAGACAGCCAACTTTTGTTGAGTCTATTTCTACTATTGTAGTGATGATTATTATAGTTATTACAGGTTTTGTTGGGTTTGGTATTCCAATACAAGCATTGCTTATCTTAGCATCTGCTTATGCTGCTTGGATTGCTAAAAGAGTAGGCTTGAAGTGGAGCGATCTTGAAGAAGGTATAACGAACAGATTAGCAACTGCAATGCCAGCAATTTTTATTATTTTAGCAGTGGGTATTATTGTTGGCACATGGATGTACTCTGGCACAGTACCTGCTTTGATTTATTATGGTTTAGAGTTTTTAAATCCTAATTTATTTTTAGTATCTGCATTTATCATTTGTGCAATCACATCAGTGGCGACTGGAACAGCATGGGGTTCTGCTTCAACAGCGGGTATCGCGTTAATGGCGATTGCTAATCAATTACATATTCCACATGGTATGGCTGCTGGTGCAATCATTGCTGGTGCAGTTTTTGGTGATAAAATGTCACCACTATCTGATACGACAAATTTAGCTGCACTTGTTACAAAGGTGAATATTTTTAGCCATATTAGAGCGATGATATGGACGACAGTACCTGCTTCCATTGTCGGAATTATTGTATGGTTTATAGTGGGACGCCAATTTAAAGGTGATGCTAATTCAGCACAAATCAAACAATTATTAGGTGAACTATCACAAATTTATAATATTAATGTGTTAGTCTGGTTACCAATTATTGTCATTGTCTTGTGTTTGGCATTTAAAATGTCTACTGTTCCAGCCATGTTATTATCTAGTCTTAGCGCAATCATCGTAGGTGTTGTAAACAATAAATTTAGTATTGTAGACGGTTTTAAATCTACGTTTGATGGCTTTAATAAAGGTATGATATCTACAGAGCATCTATCTGCTAAGACAGTCACTTTGATAGAACAAGGTGGCATGATGAGTATGACGGAAATTGTAGTTACGATATTTTGTGGGTATGCATTTGCTGGTATTGTAGAAAAGGCCGGTTGTTTAGATGTAATCTTGCAAAAAATTTCAAAAAATATCAATTCTGTAGGTCAGCTTATCTTAACAACGATTATTGGTGGATTAATAATGGTATTAGCAGCAGGGGTCGCTTCAGTAGTAATTATTATGGTCGGTGTGTTAATGACAGATATGTATAATAAAATGAATCTTGATAGAACGAATTTATCTCGAACATTGGAAGATTCAGGTACAATGATAATCCCACTCATACCGTGGGGAACATCAGGTATATATTATACTCAGCAATTAGGTGTTACAGTGGATCAGTTCTTTATTTGGACTGTACCTTGTTACCTATGTATTTGTTTCGCATTATTCTATGGGTTTACAGGTATTGGAATAAAAAAAGTAAAATCAACGCACTCATAACAATATACCCAGCTATCATTCAAACATGATAGCTGGGCATATTTACTGTTGTTATAAGGATAATCATGTTTTTTATTTTATACCGTTGATGGTTTAATAGAAGGAAAAAAATAATAAATTTTCAAATAGAAGTTTAAACAGTTATATTTGGGATATAAATTAATATGAATGAGATGATATGAGTTTGAGTTGAGTAATAATTGTAGCGATATTACTTTAATTATCTGTATATTCATCGATAATTCAATGTAGGTAAAGATTTAAAATATCCTTCTATAATCTATTTAATCGGTTTTACATTGTATATTGTAGCGATGGTGCAATGTAAGACCGGTTCTCGTTTGTTTTCGTATGATGAATATAAATAAAAAAGGCAATCCATATGGATTGCCTTTTGAAACATACTTATTAGTGAATGTAGTTGTAGCTTGAAGCTTCACTTGCTGAAATTGTACGTGAAGTAACAACACCAGCGCCTTGACCGTAGTTCATTTCTGAAACAGTGATTGAACCATCGCTGTTAACACTTTCAACATATGCTACGTGTCCGTAAGCACCAGCTGAAGTTTGTAAGATTGAACCTTGTGAAGGTGAGTTATTTACTGTGTAACCTGAAGCAGCTGCAGCGCTTGCCCAGTTATTAGCATTGCCCCAAGTTGATCCAATTTTACCGCCAACTTTGTCGTATACATAGTATGTACATTGACCAGCAGTGTATAGGTTGTTTGAAGAACCTGAAGTGCTAGAAATTGAAATTGATGAACTTGATGATGAGCTAGTTGATTTTGATGAACTTGATGGTGCACTTGTAGTTGTTACTTTGATATTATGGCTTGAAGTAGAGTTTGAAACTGAAGCGCCTCTTCCACCAGTTGCTTGATTATTAGCTGTATATGATTGCTTACCATAGCTATTCCCAGTAGCGTATGAAGCAGTTTGATTATAGTTACTGTAGTTACTGTGACCTTGGTCAGCTTGACTTGGGTTCCAGTTACCTTTCCAATCGTAGTGGTAGTTACCTTGTTGATCGATTGTGTAAGAATACTCGTATGATGTTGGATCGTTTGGATTGTATCCACCATTATTATTTTCTGCTGCATCTGCATCGTGATGTGCAAAACCAAAAGTAGCGATTCCTGCAGTTGCGATTGTAGCTGTAGCGATTTTCTTCATTATAAAATATCCTCCTAGAATTTCTCTCTATTTATTATTATATTTTTCGTAATGCTATTCCCAGTCTCTAACGACAATAATTTGTTTTTTATGTTTTCGCTGTTTCAACGACAAGAAATACTTTATCAGAAAAACAACCATTTGTGTGCATTGTTATCGTTTTGTAATTTAGTTCTAATAATTTAGCCTAATGTGTAACAAATAAAATGAATTAAAAAAGTAGTGGAATACTTGTTTTATAAGGGTTTTGCGCTACAAAGTGTATTGTTACAATCTCTATTATTACAAAGCTGTAAAATAACAGAAAATTTCAAAATATAATTGATTAGGTAAATTTATTATTTGAAAATACAAAAATACTATAGATTAATTGTGCAGCAGAAGGTCATATTATACATATAAAAAATTGAATTAAGCAGAGATATTGACACCTTTATTAGAAAGTCTTAATATTTAGGTATAAAAATTATACTAGATTTGGAGGTGTTAATAGTGAAGATAGAAATTGGCTTGACCTCTTTTGCAGATAATGGTGATATCTATACAGAACAAGGTAAACAAGATGCAATCAGTAATGCACAAAGAATTCGTAATATAATAGAAGAAATAGAAACAGCAGATCGAAATGGTTTGGATGTCTATGGTCTTGGTGAACACCATAGACCTGATTATGCAGTATCAGATCCAGTAACGGTATTAGCGGCAGCCGCTAGAAATACCAAGCATATTAAATTAACTAGTGCAGTTACTGTATTATCTTCAGATGATCCTGTTAGAGTATATGAACGCTTTTCTACATTAGATGCAGTTTCAAATGGACGTGCAGAAATAATGGTAGGAAGAGGTTCATTTATAGAATCATTTCCATTATTTGGATATAATCTAGATGACTACGAACAGCTATTTAATGAAAAGATTGATTTACTTATGAAGATTAATCAACATGAAATCGTCAATTGGAAGGGGCATTTACGACCTTCTATTGATAATTTAGGTGTTTATCCTAGAGCTGAACACAATGCATTGCCTATATCAATAGCTACTGGAGGTACTCCGGAATCCTCGTTAAAAGCAGGAGCATTAGGATTACCGATAACTTATGCTATAATTGGTGGAGATCCGAAAAGATTTAGACGTAATATAGACATGTACCAGTCAATTGCTGAATCTTATGGATATAAGGTAGATGATTTAAAAATTGCAACACATTCATGGGGCTATATTGCTGATACAGATGAACAAGCGAAGCGTGAATTTTTCCCATCTGTTAAAGCAAGTCATGATATATTGGCTCAAGAACGTGGTTGGCCACCGTATGACCAAAATAGCTTTGAGAGAGAAACTGGGCCCCACGGTGCCTTGTATGTAGGTAGTCCTGAAACCGTCGCACAAAAGATTATAGAAACAGTGGAAACACTAGGCATAACACGATTCATGTTGCATACCCCCGTTGGTTCGATGCCACATGAAAGAACGATTCGTACTATTGAATTATTAGCAAATCGTGTGAAGCCTATTGTAAATAAATATTTTGAAAATAAATAGAAGGAGCGTTTTTTAATGATTTTACGTTATTTAACAAATTTAAAATTAGCAAAAGAATTATATGGAGCAGCAAAACCAAAATTACAAGGTGATCAATCAATGAAAGATACATTTGAAGAAGTGTTTAACTTACCTTCAAATGCAGTACCATTGGCTGGCGCGGTTGAAGCATTAAGTGCTTTATTCTTCGTATTAAGTTTTGGTAGCAAAAAGCTATCACGCCTTGGTTCATTATTAGCAATTTCAGTATTAGGTGTTGCGGCATTTAAACATTTTGAAGCTGGACATGGTAAAGCTGGTGCTAAACATGCGTTAGATTTATCTGGTTTAGCAGCATTAAGCTTACTAGATACTGTAGATTGTAAAAAGAAATAAATCAAAACTACTATAGTTAGATACTTATATGAATATAAGTAAAGTACTTTTGGACATAAATCCTATAAAAAAAACACTCAGATGATTGAATTCAATTTATCTGAGTGTTTTTTGTTCAATATTATATATTATTATTGGCTCGCTTTCCTAGGGGCCAGCTTCAGCCTGTAGTCTTCCGCTTGTCCTGTTCCCACAGGAGTCTCGCCAAAATATTACTTAAAGAAAATTGTTTTATATTAAGATACAAATGTTAAATTTCTATAGGAATGTAAATCATCCAATGCACAAAGCGTATCTATTTTTTGTTCAATATTATATATTATTGGCTCGGTTTCCTAGGGGACAGATTCAGCCTGTAGTCTTCCGCTTGTCCTGTTCCCACAGGAGTCTTGCCAAAATAAGGACACTAAGTGTTATTTAATACACATTACAAAATTAAAAACAAATAGTATATGTAATATTTTAATTGTGTTGAATCACTTTAAAAGTATTAAGTTAAGTGAATAGTGGACATTGTGTTAATTTTATCTACATTTATAAATGAAAGATCAATCGAAATGATAAAATATTTTAACTAAAATCATAGATCGCTCATTTTTTATTAATAAAATGTTGCGTTAACTACTATTGTTTTATTTTTAAAAGTAAATATTAAAAAAATAGTGGGCATTTTTAACATTTTTCATAGCTACTTATATTGAATAGAATGCACGAAATAGTATAAAATTATTATATTAATATATAAGAATCACTTTAGTATATATTAACATCTAGAATAAACATTAGGAGTGGTTATATGGAACAACAAAAGTTTAAAACACTAAATGAACTTATTGCTACTTATCAACAAGGGAAGAAATTCTTTAAGAGTTCTAAAAAGCAATTTAAGTTAAACTATGAGGAAATCTATATTTTGAATTATCTTTATAATTGTAATTCAAATGAAATAACAGCAAAGGAAATTGCACTTTCATCCGATCTCAAGCCATATTATTTAACGAAAGCTTTACAGAAATTGATTAAAATGGAATTTTTAAGTAAAAAAAGAAGCCAAATTGACGAAAGAACCGTAGTAGTCTATATAGATGATCAACAACGAGCGAAAATAACTCAAATTATTGAACAATTGCAATCACAATTATAATAACTTTTGTGATTAAAATCATTATATATATTACCTCTATTATGTAAAATTATATTGTAATTTATATTTTGCACTCTAATATATTATTTCTAATGTATGTGATGTGATACAATTAATGACGGTTATGAAAACGCATACATAAAAGGGGTAATATAATGAAATTATTAATCGGGGTATTATTTTTAGGATTAGTATTATACTTATTTACACTATTTACCAGTAAGGCTCCAAAAGGTGGAAAGGCTATGGGAGCTTTAGCCAATGCAGCTATAGCTTCATTTTTGGTTGAAGCCTTTCATAAATATGTGGGTGGAGACTTAATGGGTATGGATTACTTAGGGCAATTAGGTAATATAGCAGGCGGTTTAGGTGGTGTAGCAGCCGCTGGACTCGTCGCTTTAGCATTAGGTGTTTCACCTGTATACGCATTTGTGATAGCAGTAGCGTGTGGCAATATGGATTTATTACCAGGATTTATTGCAGGTTATTTAATGAGTTTTGTTATGCTATGGATAGAAGAAAAATTTCCAGATGGACTGGATTTGATTGCATCAATCGTTATAGTTGCACCATTAGCAAGATTATTAGCAACTGCTTCTACGCCTGTGGTTGATGCGACATTATTACAAATAGGCAATATAATTAAAGATTCTACACATTCTAGTCCTATATTAATGGGGATTGTCTTAGGTGGTATTATCACTGTAGTGGCAACTGCACCACTAAGTTCAATGGCGTTGACTGCGTTATTAGGTCTCACAGGTACACCAATGGCAATCGGTGCATTAGCAGTGTTTGCATCTTCGTTCTTGAACTTTGTGTTATTTAAAAAGCTAAAATTTGGAGATAGAAAGACGACAATTGCTGTCGCTATAGAGCCACTATCACAAGCAGATATTGTTACTGCAAACCCAGTGCCAGTTTATGTGACAAACTTTGTTGGCGGGGCAATTTCTGGTATCATTATCGCATTGTTCGGTTTAGTTAATAATGCAACAGGTACAGCAACGCCCATTGCTGGTTTAATGGTTATGTTTGGGTTTAATAATGCCTTAACAGTAATATTAGTAGCATTGCTATGTGCAATTTGTAGTGGGGTTTGTGGATATCTAGGCGCATTAGTATTTAAACGGTATCCTATTGTGACAAAGGCCGAATTAGCTGATGATGCCATGCCTAAAAAGGTAAAACACTATTATGAATTAAAAAGAAAGTATGCCGAATCTATCGCATAAAATTAAAAGTTTATTCATAAGTCATATACCATCACTAGCAGATAAAGGTAAACTATGTAATGATTGTACTTTATAATAAAGTAAGCCAGTAAATGAATTTATATTCGTTTACTGGCTATTTTTGTCTCATATTTGTTAAGTATATACGAATGTGGTAATAATAACTTTGAATTTAATGTGATCTATATACTACAAATTTGAATAGGCACTGGCTATTCATCATTATTATTACATCGCATAATTAGAATTAATTGGATGAGAATTGTAGATGACGTGTTGTTTTATTTTCTAATTTCGAGAAGATTACTTCAAAAATAATGGCAAGCAACCAGTAAAATGCTGCAGCTACTGAATAAACTGGGATGAATCGATAACCTTCATTTGCAATGACATGGCTAACGGCCATAATTTCAGTTACTTGCACAGCAAATGCTAGAGAAGTCCCTTTTAAAAGCATAATAAATTGATTTTCAATATTGGGTAAAGCATAACCAAATGCTTGAGGTAAAACGATACGTCTATAAATATTAAATTTAGATAGACCAACTGTTTGAGCCGCCTCTATTTGACTATTTTCTACTGATTGTAAACCACCTTTAATTGATTCGCTCAGATAAGCTACCGCATGAAGTGAAAATACAATAAGTGAAATAATTAATGGTGAAAACATATCAGGATTAATAGATAAATTAAATTGATCATTAAGCAATAAAATTAGTGAAGGTAACCCATAGTAAACAATAAATAATTGTACGATTAAAGGTGTACTTCTGAAAAAAGAGTTATAAACAATAATTAATTGTGATAATACTGGAACGTTTTTTAGTCGTATGATTGCAAAAAGTGTTCCTATGATTAAACCAAATATTATGGCAACTATAGTGATAATTAAAGTGTTGGGAACACCCTTTAATACCTCAAAGATTGTATATAAAATAAATGACATATTTATTCTCCTTATACTTGATATGGTTTTTCTGTTTTATTATGAATTGCAGTGAATACGCCTTGAATTATTAATGCAATCATCCAATAAATAAGGGAGATAACGATATATACTTCTAACATACCGAGTCCATAATTATTACCGATAATGAGTTTAACTTGTCCCATCATATCAATAATACCGATTGTAAATGCAAGAGAGGTATCTTTAACTAATTCGATAATTTGTGTCGTCAAATTAGGGATGCTATTGCGTAAAGCTTGTGGAATGATAATATCTTTCATTATTCTTGGGTAGGATAATCCGACTGTTAGACCAGCTTCTATTTGATCATAATCGACGGATTGATAACCTGCACGTATAATCTCAGAAAGATACGCTCCTGTATGAAATGAAAAGGCTAATACAACAAAAAACATTCTACTAAAATGATTGATATCAATATGAATAAATAATAATAACTGAGGTAATGCAAAATAAACTAAAAATAATTGTACTAAGAGTGGTGTACTGCGAATAAATGATAAATATACTCTGACAATAGGTGCAAGGAAAGGTATTTTATTAATACGTATAACAGCTAATAAAAAACCAATAATAATAGAAAATAGTAATGACAATAATATGATACCTAATGTAAGTGGCAATCGTTGCACGACTTGTAAAAATAAGTCAATCCAATTTATTGATGCGCTCATTATTGCACCTCCAATTTATCTTTATCTTCGTTGATTTCGTTTAAACTATCAAAAACGTTTAAATCAAAGTATTTTTTTGACAATGCTTGAAGTTTACCTTCGCGCTTTAATTCTTTAGTTGCTTGATCTATATCATCGTGTAATTTCTGTTGTTTCTTATTATAGACAATATGGAGTGGTTCTTTTTTGACGATGCCACCGATTTTGACATTGGCGTTGATTTGTTCTTGAATTGCTTTATATGTATTCCAATTTAAAAACATTGCATCTCTTCGTTGTTGACTTACCATTTTTAAATTATCTCCATTGGATGGTTCTTGAATTGTATCTATATCGATTTGTTTCTGATGTGATTTGTTATATTGTGTAAGTATTGAGAATAATCCGCCACTTGGAGCCATTGGTGTAAGACGTTTGCCTGGCAAATCATCTAAGCTATGTATATTATTGTTATCCTTATTAACTACTAATAAAGGTAAAGCATAGCTGTATGGTTCATCTTGATAGAGAAATTGCTTTTCTCGTTCTGGTGTTTTAAAGAACCAATTGATTCCCATATCAAACTTTCCGGCACCAATACCAACTAAATTAGATTCCTCTTCGCCAACTTCATATTTGAAATCATATTGAGGTAATTTTTTCTCTAGCAATTTCATATAATCCATATCTAAACCAACGAATTCATTCTTTTTATTTGTGTATAGGTAAGGTGGATTCACTTCTGCTGACAGTGCAACTTTAACTTCTTGTTTCGATGAGCTCTTTTGCGAATTACTATCTTTACCACAAGCTGCCGTTGTTAAAATTAACAACAATAGTATCGCTAAATAGCAAGAACGTTTAAAGGTCATACATAATCACCTTCTGTTCGTACTTTATTTAAAAAGCGATGTATACGTTCTGAATTAGCCTCTTCTAATACTTCTGTTGGTGTGCCACGATGTGCGATTTTTCCTTCATCTATAAATAGAATTTGGTCAGCAATAGCTTTTGCAAACTCAATCTCATGCGTCACAAGTACCATCGTCATTCCTTTTTCGGCAATTGATTTTATAAGTGTTAATATACTGCGTATTGATTCGGGATCAAGTGCAGATGTAGGTTCATCCAACAATAAAATTTCTGGATTTAATGCTAATGCACGTATGATGCCGATACGTTGACTTTGGCCACCTGAAAGCTGTATTGGATATTTATCTTTATGCTCTAATAAATTCACTTGGGATAAGTATGACTCAGCGATTTCCGTGGCTTTATTTAGGCTCATTTTTTGTCCATATATTAAGCCTTCTGTTATATTTTCTAATATTGTCTTATTTTTAAAGAGGTTATAGTTCTGAAACACCATTGCAGATTTACTACGTAATTGCTTTATATCCTTTTTAGTAAAGTGACTAGCATCAAATGTTGTATCATTAATTTGAATTGTTCCGGATTTGGGTATAGCAAGCGCATTTAATGTTCTTAAGAGCGTAGTTTTACCGGAACCACTAGGACCAATAATGGCTGTTACTGTTCCAGTTTTTTGTGAAAAGCTCACGTCATTTAAAACTTTATGATCCTTGTATTGAAGTTTAAGATTATTTACAGAAATCATTTTGTTGTCCTCCATATATGTATTAATTAAAAACTATCATAATATATCTTATCGGTAAAGTAAGGATTAAATTTTTTTAATGACTTTATTTAGATAATGTTGAGTGTTAAACTAAGATTATCATAATAAGAGATTAACTAAGAGGTGATAGAAGTGAATGATTCCGCATTAATACATTCAGATATACAACAAAAGTGGATTCATAAATTTGAAACAATAAAGGAAACATTTCAATCTAGAGCGGCATACAATGACATACATTCTCGCTTTCCTTATGAAAATATAGAATGGCTTGTCAAAGAAGGCTATTCTAAATTAACACTACCAAAAAGCTATGGCGGCGAAGGTGCTACCATTGAAGATATGGTGATTCTGCAAAGTCATCTCGGCGCTATAGATGGTGCTACTGCCTTATCAATAGGCTGGCACTTGAGTGTTGTCGGTCAACTTTATGAACAAGAGTTATGGGAATCACCAATGTTAGAATCATTTGCAGAAGCTGTGAAACAAGGTGCGCTAGTTAATAGAGCGATTAGTGAAGCGGAAACGGGTAGTCCAACTAGAGGCGGTAGACCAGCTTCCCATGCTGTAGAAACAGAAGAGGGTTATGTGTTAAATGGAGTTAAAACATTTACATCGATGAGTAAAGGGTTAACCCACTTTGTTGTCAGTGCATATAGTGAATCACTCGAACAAGTAGGGTACTATTTAGTTACAAAGGATATGCAAGGTGTTGAAATTGCTGATAATTGGAATATGCTAGGCATGCGCTCAACTGAAAGTCATGATTTAGTGTTAAATGATGTACACATACCTAAGGAGAATTTTGTAGAAACGAGAAGTGCTGGCGTTAAGAAACCTAATGGCTGGATTCTACATATTCCGAGTGTATATCTTGGTATTGCACAAGCTGCTAGAGACTATGCAGTAGATTTTGCTAAAAAACATAGTCCAAACAGCATTGAGGGTTGTATTGGAGAACTGCCAACCGTCCAACAAAATATAGGTAAGATGGAATCATTATTATTATCTGCTAGACATTTCTTATGGAGCACTGCCAAGCTTTATACATCAGAAGCAACACCGAATGTTTGGAATGAAACATCAGCCTCAAAAGTATTAGTGATGAATCAAGGTCTTGAAGTGATAGATATTGCCATGAGAATTGTTGGTGCTAAGAGCCTTGAGATGGATCGACCTTTACAGCGCTATTATCGTGATATGCGAGCAGGGTTACATAACCCTCCAATGGAAGATATGGCTTATACAAATATTGCTAAGTCAGTACTTGGTTTATTCGAATAAGCTAAGTATTATATATGGCTTTATTTTATAGAAGGATTTGGAATATCAAGGCTAGAGTAAGAGTCTGGGACATTAGCTTTCAAACTAAAATAGAATCGATGATTTTTACTGTGAAAATGTAAAAATCATCGATTTTTCTATTATTATCAAATTGATTAGTACTTAGTGCTGTTGTTTTTCTTATATTGATAGCCATTTATGCTAATCTTAGTTCACGTTTTAACCTTGTATTCCTAGAACTGTTTATACAAAATGATTTACAATTTGTAGATATCATTTTCATTTATAAGTATTTCAGTTTCCATTGGTAGAGTTAATTGAGACGTGTTGTAATATTTATACATAAGATACCTCGTTAATTTAGTTTAATGATGTTTATTAAGTTATACGAAAGTGTCTAACTTTTTTGTAATAATAACATATATGAACTACGTATTAATTGCGAGACACCTGAGGGAGTAGGGTGAGTGTCGAGACCGAGGCTCGACCCATCCCCCTAGGTAAGCGAGCAATAACAATACGGAGTATTGATATAAATAACAAGCTCATTAAAGGTCAAAAATTTTTGATGGGCTTAATGCTAGGTCTTTGTGTCCCTGACTATTTTTTATTGATTGATGAATCGGTTCTACAGGTTCTTATTTCAGCTTTGGTCTTAAACTGATGATGTTTCCTTAGAAGCTTAGCAAAGCACTTCGGACTTATATGTGATTTCTCATTGGAAGTAGTATAAAATTAGACACTTGCTGATAATTTAACAAATATGATTTATATACAGATTTTTAAGATGCACGTAATAGTAGTGTTGGCATATGATATGAATATATTTGAAGTTTAAGTAGTCGCTTCGGTTAGTTTAGGTGTGAAAAAGAACACAAAATATTAAGGGTTGAAGTCAGTCCTTATTATTTATTTTAAAAAATAAGAGGCAATTATTTTTATACTTATATAGAAATTTTATACGTAGTTTTTTGAATTATTAATTATCACAATACTTGTAAATATTACTATTGTAAAATTACTTTAGAAGCTATATAATTACTTTGTAACTGATAATCGTTTTCAATGGAGGGAAATAAATGAAGAAATTATTGTTTCCGTTAATTGCCTTAGTTTTAATTTTGGCAGCTTGCGGTAATAAATCGGATAGCGATTCAAAGAAAGAAGAAACAAAGTCTTATAAATTAGATAGTGGCAAGAGTATCGATGTACCTAAATCACCGAAACGTATTGCGGTTGTTGCACCTACATATGCTGGGGGAGTTAAATACCTTGGTGGGAAAATTGTTGCTGTAAACAAGCAAGTAGATAGCAGTAAATTGTTAAAAGATAAATTTAAAGGTGTTACAAAAGTTGGAGATAACGATGTTGAAAAGGTTGCTAAATCAAAACCAGATTTAATTATTGTATATTCTACTGATAAAAACATCAAAAAATACAAAAAAATTGCTCCAACAGTTGTATTTGACTATGGTAAACATAAATATCTAGATCAACAAGAAGAATTAGGGAAATTGTTAGGTAAAGAAGATAAAGTTAAAGCTTGGGAAGAAAAGTGGAAAGCTAAAACTAAAAAAGATGGTAAAGAAATCAAAGAAAAAATTGGTTCAGATGCAACAGTATCAATCTTCGATGAATTTGACAAAAAATTATATAGTTACGGACCAAACTGGGGTCGTGGCGGCGAAGTATTATACCAAGCATTCGGTCTAAAAATGCCGGAGAAATTAGACAAGTTAGTTAAAAAAGAAGGCTGGGCTGAAATTAAACAAGAAAAACTTGCAGATTATGCTGGTGATTATATTGTTTCAACAAGTGAAGGTAAAGCTACGCCATCATACGCTAAAACAGATTTATGGAATAATATTCCAGCAGTTAAGGATGGTCATGTAATCAAAGTTCAAGCTGAAACTTATTGGTATAACGATCCATACACATTGGAATATATGAGAAAAGATTTAAAAGAAAAATTATTAAAATAATATAAAGCTATGAAATTGTATTATCAGTAACTTATTAGGGAATTTAGTAAGTGCTTTAAAGCAATATACTTATTAAATGACAATAGACTATTATTGTTTTAAATGTTTGGGACATAAATCCCATTCTCAAAATAAGAGAGTTAATCCTCAACGGATTAGCTCTCTTTTTACATTTGAAAAAACTTGTGATTAAACGTTGATGCCTAAGTTTAATTTTGATTATACCAATCAATACATGTAGGCGTTATTTTTCTAGAAATTACGCCTACATGTATTTTTATCCTAACCATCATTGTAAAAATATATTGCATTTTATTGAATCTAAATATATCATTCAATATTGTAAACTGTTTTTATATTAATGTTTACATTAATGGTGAGCTAACGAAATTAAGGAGGTTGTATTGTGACTACAAAATATTTAGTATATACAGCATTAATGACGGCAATCATAGCTGTGTTAGGTTTTGTTCCAGCAATTCCGTTGCCAATTATGCCTGTACCTATCGTGTTACAAAATATAGGTATATTCTTGGCGGCAATTATCTTAGGGAGAAAGTATGGCACGATAAGTGTGATGGTCTTATTATTACTTGTTGCAGCGGGATTACCATTATTATCTGGTGGCAGAGGTGGTATAGGCGTATTTGCTGGTCCATCTGCTGGTTTCTTATTTATGTATCCAGTTGTTGCATTTCTCATTGGTTTAGTAAGAGACTTATACTTCAAAAAGATTAATTTTATCTTATTATTAGTTACAACTATTATATTTGGGGTAATATTATTAGATGTGGTTGGTACGCTTATTATGGGCATAATTACTAATATTCCAATGAGTAAATCGATACTTTTATCATTTGCATTTATGCCTGGAGATATAATAAAAGCAATTATTGCAAGCTTGATTGGCAATATATTATTAAATCATAGTCGGTTCCAACAATTATTAAAAACAAACAATTAATAGACAAGGTGTGGTGATGGAGTTGAAAATTTCGATGGATAATATCTTTCAACAAGGTACGATATTTAAAAATGAAAAAGATAAAACGATCTACTTAACTCCGGATGAACCCTTAGTCTATGATGCGAATAAATGGGAATACAAGTATTTACCTTCAATCACAGAATTTAAACAACATGTCTTGAAACAAGCTAAATTACATCAGCAACAAGGTTCCGAACATTTAGCATTTGTTTTTCCAGAAAATGTACTACTTTCTGATACGTGGATTAATTTATTAGAGCGAACTGGTTTTGAATTAGGTTTAATGGAATTGTATGCCATTGAAGCTAAGTATTTTCCGCAATCGAACAACACTGACATTGATATCCAATTTGTTTCATCAGAATCAATTGAGGATTACATACAAATTTATAGAACGTTTGCCTTACCATATGGCAATGCATATGCAAATGAGAGTATTCAACTTCTGAGAGCTAGTTATGGTATCGATAATAAAGAACGTCTGATAGCTTATAAAGCAGGCCAGCCTGTAGGTATATTGGATATAATCGTTTCGGACAATACAATCGAAATAGATGGCTTTGGTGTGTTACCAAACTTTCAAAGACAAGGAATTGGAACTGTTATGCAGAGTTTTGTAGCTCGTTATGCTGGTGAAAAGCCAATGATTTTGATAGCTGATGGAGAAGATACTGCAAAGGATATGTATATAAAGCAAGGGTATCAGTTTATAAGCTTTAGGTATCAAATAGTAAAAGAGGCCATTGAAGATAGTGATATACAATTATAAGTATTTAAATAAAGCTGTAGATGCATTCGAAATTTAAGTTTCGTTAGCGTCTACAGCTTTTATGCGTTCTGGATGGCTGTATATATTAAAGTTACCATCTCTTATAAAACCGACTGCTGTTATATTCAAATCTTGAGCTAATGTGATGGCTAATGTAGTAGGAGCAGATTTTGATAGTATCATGCCTACTCCAATCTTTGCAGCCTTGATTAATATTTCGGATGAGATTCTACCACTAAAGATCAATACTTTATTGCGCACAGGTATATGTCTTTGTATGCAATATCCATATAGTTTATCTAATGCATTATGTCTACCGATATCTTGGCGGTGTTCAAAGAATGTTTCACCATCGCTGATTGCAGCATTATGCAATCCACCTGTTTGCTTAAATACCTTACTTGCACTTTGTAATCTTGTCATCATATTTAAAACCTGAGTCGGTGTTAAGGTGATGTCGGAGAGTGAAGTCTTGGCAACAGCCATATCGTTTTGAAAGTAAAAAGCACGACTTTTTCCACAACATGAAGCAATGGTTCGCTTCGTAGAATATTCAAAACGCTCACCTAGTTCTTTATTTAGATGGACATGAGCAAAGCCCTTACTATCATCAATTTGAATAGATTTCAAATCTGTACTTTTCAATATGGCACCTTCAGATGCTAAAAAACCTAGCACTAGCTCTTCTAAGTGATTAGGACTACAAATAACAGTGGCAAATTCTGAGCCATTTACCATGATAGTTAATGGGAATTCTGTAACATAATGATCTGTTGTTTGGATTAATGCGCCTTGTTCATAACGTACAATGGGTTGATTAGTTAAGACATCTTCATGCATAAGTACACCTCATTTCTTTTCACTTACTAAGTGTAACTTATTTTTAAATGTAAAAAAATAAAACAGATTAATTGTACCAATAGTAAAAAAACAATCGGTAATGTAAAGGGTTGATACCTAAAGAGTAAACAAGTAAACTTAAAGTAAACAATATGAGGTGATACAATGGCGAGTATTAGAGATATAGCAAAAGAGGCAAATGTGAGTCCGGGTACTGTGTCCCGTGTGTTAAACAATGATCCAACACTGTCTGTTGCAGCAACAACACGAGAGAGAATTCATGATGTGGCTAAACGCATGCAATATCAAAAGGTATCACGTAAAAACAAGACAATTCAAATTATCACATATGCTTCACGAGCTAAGGAAATGTCAGATCCATATTACAGAGAAATTAGATTAGCTATTGAAGCAGAAGTAACACGACTCAACTTATCATTGAAACGTACTATTAGAATTGATGGGAGTAGTGGTGTTGTAGATTTCGATAAAGTTGAAAAGGCTGGAGCAATTATTGTGGTAGGTAACTTTTCAGAAGCAGCGATTATTGAATTACAAGCACACAATAATAATATTGTTGTTATTAATAATCCAAATACACCTAAATCTATAGATGCTGTCTATTCAGATTTACATTATGCCATGACAACATTATTAAATGAAATTGAGAAAATGAATTTAAAGCGAGTAGCATATGTAGGTGGTACCCATACAGTTAGGAATCTTGCAGGGGAAGCTAAATTATATAACACAGATCCTAGATATGAAGCTTATACAGCATGGTGTGAAGACCATCATATTGATGCCTTGCCGATAATGAGTGGCTGGGAACAAGAGGATGGCAAATTAGCAGTACAACGTTTTATAGCTGAAGATACTTTGCCAGATGTGTTAATAGCTGGTAATGATATGGTTGCTATTGGTATTTTACAACAGTTACAAAGTGAAAATATTAAATTACCTGATGAAGTTAAATTAGTAAGCTTTAATGATTTAGAAGTTATTCAATATGCCGTTCCATCAGTTAGTGGTGTACATATACCGGTTGATGAATTTGGTAGAACGGCTGTGCGTATGGCTGAAGAACGAATAAATAAAACACGTAAAATTGCAATTCACGTTGTAGTGGAGGCACAATTAAATGAACGTACAACCTTCAAAACGATGCGTTGAATGAAGTTCATTGACAAAACATTTAGTAAACAAGTAAACTCATTTTAAGTTTACTATATTGAAATAAAATAATGTTACGGACGAAAGTGCGTCACACAATAAGGAGCGGATGGATGATGTTACAAGCAATGCATAAACAATTCGAACGGTTATTTGATAGCAGAGCAGATGTTGCAGCTTTTGCGCCCGGGAGAATTAATCTAATTGGTGAACATACTGATTATAATGGGGGTTATGTTTTTCCTGCTGCAATTGAATTAGGTACGTATGGTTTAGTGTCAAAGCGTTCAGATGATATGGTGCAATTATTTTCAAATAACTTTGAAGAAAAGGGGATGATTAGCTTTTCACTAAATGAGCTAGAATTTGATGATGCGCATGATTGGGCTAATTACCCAAAAGGAATTATTAAATACTTGAAAGCACAATTCCCACATATTACCCAGGGCTTTAATATGCTTGTAGAAGGTAATATTCCAAATGGTGCAAGCTTGTCTTCATCAGCATCTATTGAATTATTAACAGGTTGGCTACTAAGACAATTATTTAATTTAGAATTATCAAGGTTAGAATTAATAAAAATGGGTCAGCAGGTTGAAAATAAATTTATGGGCGTGAATTCAGGTATTATGGACCAATTTATCATTGGTATGGGTAAAGCTGAACATGCAATTATGTTAGATACAGCAACGTTAAAGTATGACTATGTACCAGCGAAGTTTGGTGATTATGTCATATCGATAATGAACACAAATAAACGTCGGAATTTAACGGAGAGTAAGTACAATGAACGTCGTGCAGAATGTGAATCGGCACTAGAAGCATTAAAACAAAAATTAGATATAGCAGCATTGGGTGAATTGTCAACGGAGCAATTTAAAGCACATCAATATTTAATTGAAAATGATGTTGAATTGCGCCGTGCAAGACATGCAGTCACTGAAAATGAACGTACAAAACAAGCGTTCAAAGCATTAGAACAAAGTGATTTTACAACCTTTGGTAAATTGTTAAATGCATCTCATAACTCATTGAAAAATGACTATGAAGTAACAGGTAAAGAGTTAGATACTTTAGCTGAAACGGCACAAAAGGTAGAAGGAGTATTAGGAGCAAGAATGACTGGTGCCGGATTTGCTGGCTGTGCAATTGCGCTAGTACATAAAGATAGTGTTAAGCAACTAGAATCTGAAGTATCCCAGAAATACCAGGATGATATAGGTTATCTACCATCATTTTATCATGTAGGTATTAGCGAAGGCGTTAAAGAACTAACGATATAAAGAGGAGGAGATTTATGATGTCTGTATTAGTATTGGGTGGAGCCGGTTATATTGGTAGTCATGCTGTTGATCAGCTCATTTCACAAGGCTTTGAAGTGATTGTAGTTGATAACTTAGGAACGGGGCATAGAGATGCGGTTCATAAAGATGCACAATTTTATGAAGGAGATATTAGAGATAAAGCTTTCTTAACAAATGTATTTTCACAACATCAAATTGAAGGTGTGTTTCATTTTTGTGCATATTCGTTAGTAGGAGAATCTGTTCAAAAGCCATTAGCATACTTTAATAATAATGTACATGGTCTACAGGTATTATTAGAGGTTATGTATGATTATCAAGTGGAACATATTATCTTCTCTTCTACGGCAGCGGTATATGGCGAGCCAGACAACGTACCTATTACAGAAGATGATTCAAAAACGCCTACTAGTCCATATGGTGAAAGTAAGTTAATGATGGAAAAAATGATGCGTTGGAGTCATGAAGCATATGGTGTAAATTATGCGGCGTTACGTTATTTCAATGTGGCTGGTGCTAAAGAGGGTGGTTCGATTGGTGAAGATCATCGACCAGAGACACATCTTATCCCTATTGTTCTTGAAGTTGCTCTAGGTCAAAGAGATCATTTGACGATATTTGGTGATGATTATGATACACCAGACGGGTCATGTATCAGGGACTATCTTCATGTAGTTGATTTAATCGATGCGCACATCTTAGCCTTTAAATATTTACAAAGTGGTGGAGAATCTGGTGCCTTTAATTTAGGCAGTAGCCAAGGGTACTCAGTTTTTGAAATTTTAAAGGCAGCAAGAGAAGTGACGCAACAACCAATTAAAGCCGAAGTAGGAGAGCGAAGAGCAGGTGATCCAAGTAAGTTGATTGCTTCTAGTGATAAAGCTAAGAGCTTACTTGGTTGGCAACCGCAACATGATGATATTAATGACATTATAGCTTCAGCTTGGGCTTGGCATAATCAAAATCCTAATGGTTATCTTGAAGATACGGAGGGATAAAAGATGTTATTAGAGCAACAACTCGTAAATCGCTTTGTGACATTTGCAATTAAGTATGGTGATTTCGAAAATGAAGATGCTATTTATATACAAAATCGTTTGTTAGCAATATTAAATGCAGAAGGTATTGATCAAAAATCGTCAATCCCTGATTCAATCAATAGCGCACCTTCTCCAAATGATATTACTCAGTATTGGATTCAACAGGCAATTGAGCAACAAATGATTGAAGATGCTTTATACAATAAAGAAATAATTGAAGCACAAATTCTTGATTTAATAACACCTAAACCATCAATGATTAATCAGCGATTCTTTGAAGCCTATAAGGAAGCACCTCAAAATGCGACAGATTATTTTTATGAAATTTCAAAGCTAAATCATTATGTTAAAGAAGATGCTATAGCGAACAATATTAATTATGAAGTGTCGACGGAGTATGGGGATATAGAAATTACGATTAATCTATCTAAACCAGAAAAGGATGCTAAACAGATTGCTTTAGCGAAAGAAGCAAAAAGTTCAGCATATCCACAATGTGCATTGTGTATTGAGAATGAAGGGTATAAAGGTTCTGTGCTTCAAGCTGCGCGTACCAATCATCGTATTATAAGAATAGAGTTAGATAATGAACACTTTGGTTTTCAATATTCTCCTTATGCATACTTTCAAGAACATAGTATCGTGTTGTCGGAACAACATGAACCAATGAAAATTAATAAGCAAACATTTAAAAATTTACTGGCGTTTATTGATCAATTTCCACATTACTTTATAGGTTCTAATGCTGATATTCCATTAGTTGGTGGTTCGATATTGTCACATAACCATTATCAAACTGGAAGACACACATTCCCTATGGATAAAGCACGTGAATTAGACCGTTTTTCGCTAGTCCAATTTCCTAGTGTTGAGGCTAGTATTTTAAAATGGCCGATGAGTGTCATTAGATTGAAAAGCGCAGATAAAAATGAACTTATCGAAGCGGCTACTTTTATTATGGATGGTTGGAATCGTTATTCTGATGAAACTGTCCAAATTAAAGCGTTTAGTAATAATGGTGAGAGACATCATACCATAACACCAATTGCAAGATATCGTAATGGTTTATATGAATTAGATGTTGTATTAAGAGACAATCAGACGTCTAATGAATACCCAGATGGAATTTTTCATCCTCATCAAGATGTTCAACATATCAAGAAAGAAAACATAGGGTTAATCGAAGTAATGGGCACAGCAATCCTTCCTGGCAGATTGAAGGAAGAGCTACAACATGTCAAAGCCTATTTATTAGGTGATGATGATATTGATTTAGGTGTCCATCAATCATGGGCGGATACAATGAAAGCTAATTATAGTATAAATAAGTCTAATGTTGATGAAATTGTAGACAAAGAAGTAGGCTATAAATTTAAACGCGTGTTAGAGGATGCTGGTGTATTTAAACAAACTGAAGTAGGACAGAATGCATTTATGCGCTTTATCCACACATTAGAAAGCATTCAATAATATATCATTGAGCTTGTCAAAAACATTTTTTGGCAAGCTTTTTTGTGAATTTTTTAGCAATTAGTATTGAAAGTATGATTAAAAATTCATTTAGTGAAAATTATTTTATAAATTGTCAATTTAGTTACCCTTTTGTTTTTTAAAAAAGAGGAATATAATAATTCACAAAGGAAGGGGTATTAAATATGAACAAATATTACAAACCATTTTTGATAATGGTCCTAGCATTAAGTGTCATTGTAGCTGGCTGTTCGAATTCATCTGCACAAAAGAGTGACAACAAAAAAAGTAGCGAAAATAAAAAGCAAACGTTACAAATTTCTGCTGCAGCTAGTTTAACAGATGTTACAAAAGATTTAGAGCAAGCATTTGAGAAACAGCATAAAGATGTTGATATAAGCTTTAACTATGGTGGTTCTGGTGCGCTGAGACAACAAATAGAAAAAGGTGCGCCAACTGATGTGTTAATGTCTGCTAATACAAAGGATGTCGACGCTTTAACTGAGCAAAATAAAGCGCATCATACATATAATTACGCAAAAAACAAATTAATTTTAATCGGTGATGATAAACATAAGTATCATCAAGTTAGTGATTTACAACAAGGAGATAAATTAGCAATAGGAGAAGTGAAATCAGTACCAGCTGGGAAATATGCAGAGCAATATTTGAAATCACAAGGGTTATATAAGCAAGTACAAGATCATATTGTTTATGCTAAAGATGTCAGACAGGTATTGAATTATGTTGATAAAGGTAATGCGCAACTTGGTTATGTATATAAAACAGATTTATATCAAAATCAACAAAATGGTAATGATAAAGTTAAAGAAATTGCTGATGCTAAATTGAAAAAGCCAATTATTTATAAAGCGGCTACAACATCTAATAAGAAGATGGCAAAAGAATGGGTAGATTTCTTGAAAACAAATAAAGCGAAATCAATTTTGAAGAAATATAAATTTGAAGCATAAAGTAGGAGGTTAACGAGATGCCAGATATTACTCCATTTTGGATATCTTTAAAAGTAGCTATATCGAGTACACTGATTGTATTAATACTTGGTATTCTCATTGCAAGATGGCTATATCAAAGGCATGGTGTAATAGCGCGAGTTATAGAGAGCTTTATTGTGTTGCCTATCGTATTGCCTCCTACCGTTATGGGTTTTATATTGCTTATTATCTTTTCGCCAAAGTATCCGCTAGGTCATTTTTTTACACAAGTGCTCCATATACCTGTCGTCTTTACCTTAACTGGTGCAATCATAGCTTCTACGATTGTTAGTTTGCCATTGATGTATCAACATACGGTGCAAGGGTTTCGTAATATTGATACGAAGATGCTGAATACTGCTAGAACTATGGGAGCTAGTGAGTTAAAAATATTTTTTAAGTTAACATTACCGTTATCTAAGCGCGCTGTGTTATCAGGTGTAATGATGAGTTTCGCACGAGCGATTGGTGAATTTGGCGCGACGCTGATGGTTGCTGGCTATATTCCAAATAAGACGAACACATTACCACTTGAGATATATTTTTTAGTAGAACAGGGCAAGGAAAATCAAGCATGGTTATGGGTTATTGTATTAGTGGCATTTGCTATAACTGTAATTGGCACGATAAACCTTATGCATAGAGAGCGTTTTAAGGAGGGGACTTAATTGATAGATATTCATATAGTCCAGCAGGTTAGAGATTATCGTTTGAAAGTGAATATTAACGATGAGCAACCACGAATATATGCGCTAACAGGTCCTTCTGGTATTGGTAAAACAACAGTGTTAAATATTATTGCGGGGTTAACTCCGGCTGCCAAAGGTTATATTAAAGTTAATGGTCGTGTGTTAACAGATACTGAACAAGGCGTTCAAGTGAAAATTCAACAACGACGTATTGCGTATTTATTTCAAGATTATCAATTATTTCCAAATATGACAGTGATGCAAAATTTAACCTTTATGTCACGACATTCTTCACATATCACAGAGTTAGCTAAGCAATTAAATATTGCGCATTTAACAAGTCAATACCCAAGCAGCTTGTCAGGGGGAGAAGCTCAAAGAGTTGCACTTGCACGTGCATTGACTACGAAACCTGATTTAATATTGTTAGATGAGCCTTTTTCAAGTTTGGATGATAATACGAAAAATGAAAGCATTGACTTAGTTAAACAAATATTCAATTTATGGAAAATACCTATTATCTTTGTTACACATTCACATTATGAAGCAGAAACGTTGGCGGATGAAATTATTACTTTAAACCATGAATCATAGCTGTAAAATACACCACAATATCAGAAGTTAATCTGAGCATAATAAAGATGTGTTGAAGCTATATAACATTAATATTTGTGTCATTTAAGCATGTAATTGTTCCATATACACAGCAGATTGAATAATGAGTGTGTATATATCGAGAAAATCGAAAAGCAGGATTAGATCATTTAAGAATCGTAGCTAATTAAGTGGCGTATGTTAAATAAAAAGTCGGTAACTGAAATTGTAAAAACTCAGTTGCCGACTTTTCTCTTGGGAAAATATTCCTGACAATATACTATTTAATTTCCATTTAAGTTATTCTAATTTATATAAAACCACTATATAGCGTTTAGTATAGCTTTAAGGTTATGTGTCGAAAATCGAATTGTTAGCTGTCAGTGTTTAATCTTGGTTGTTATCTGGAATTGGGAAGTAATCGAATATTTTACCAGATGCTAAGGCTTTGCTAAGTGTTGAGAGCCAATCATAATAAACCTTTGAATGCTCAATCTGTTCTAAAACTTCATAGGCTTCTTCTTTTACTTCAGTAGTTGCTGTTTCCGAATGAATGATTGGATTAAGAATGGCTTCGGCTTTATGTATGGCTTCTAAATTAAGTTTGATTTCTCGTTTCCATTTTTGTGAAAAGAAATTTCCAAAAAAGGTGAAGAAATCTTTTTCGGCAGTAAAATGTTGTTTTCTACTCCCTCTAATAAATTCTTGTTTCACGCCGTCAAATTCTTGCAATCGTTTTACACCTGCACTCATGCTGGGTTTGCTCATTTGCAATTCATAACGCATTTCATCCAATGTCATACTTTTTTGCTCAAAAACCATCGTTCCATATAAATTACCTACACTTCTATTTACACCATATAAATCCATTGTTTCACCAATAGAATTAATAACAATATCTTTTGCTTTTTCTAATTGCTCTTCATAGCCCTTTGAACGTGCCATTTATCCACCTCCATATCAAATCTTATATATTGTACCATGAACAGTAATTCGAAAGATATTCTTTAAAGTAAACAATTTAATACATTTTTAATTTTGTTATCTATAACACAAGATAAAAGATGTTGTAAGTGTATCAAAGTATGGCAAATGGCTGTTCACTGCATAAGTGCGTTATGCGACTATAATTGAATTAGGGAATTCACTTATTTTTATTTTATATAATTACTAAACGTTGTTACATTGAAGTGCAAGATTTATAATAGAAACAATTGATGTGTAGAGGAGTTTGTAATGGTGGATTTTGAACGTTATTCTAGGCAAATTTTATATAAGCATATTGGACAACAAGGTCAAGCACAGTTATTAAAGCAACATGTGCTGATTATAGGAATGGGTGCATTAGGAACACATTTAGCAGAAAGTTTAGTACGGACTGGTGTCGGTGAAATTACAATTGTAGATAGAGATTATATCGAATTTAGTAATTTGCAACGCCAGACTTTGTTTACAGAACAGGATGCTTCGTCATATATGCCTAAAGTGGTAGCCGCAAACAACCATCTTAAAGCAATTCGTTCTGATGTTGTGATTCATCAACACATTGCACATGTCGATGCACACTTTTTAGAACAGCATGCAACACAAATTGATTTGATCTTAGATGCGACAGATAACTTTGAGACACGACAGCTCATAAATGACTTTGCATATTTAAATAAAGTGCCTTGGATTTATGGTGGTGTTGTACAAAGTACATATGTGGAAGCGCCTTTTATACCAGGTGAGACACCGTGCTTTAATTGCCTTGTTCCTAATATACCAACGATAAACATGACTTGTGATACGGTAGGCGTTATTCAACCAGCAGTGACAATGACGACGAGCTTACAGATGAGAGATGCGTTAAAGATTATCTTAGATGCGGAATTATCTCCTAAATTAACTTATGGTGATTTATGGGAAGGTTCACATCATTCATTTGGCTTTGCCAAAATGAGTCGCTCAACTTGTCCTACTTGTGGTGTAAATCCAACATATCCATATTTGCATACTACTAGTCGAGATTATGCGACTTTGTGTGGTAGAGACACAGTACAATATCAAAATAATAATATTACCCAGGAAATATTAGAATCATTTTTAATTAGAAATCATATTAACTATCAAAGTAACCCGTATATGATAAGGTTTAAATACAAAGAGCATCAAATCGTAAGTTTCAAAGGTGGACGAATGCTCATTCACGGAATGACTAACCCGAATGAGGCGAAAACCTTAATTAATCAATTATTTGGCTAACATAGGAGGAATTGCATTATGCATACGAATGTTAAGTTAAATCGACCAATTAAATGTGGTGTATTAACGATATCGGATACTAGAAATTATGATACGGATAAAGGTGGTAAATTAGTGCAAGCGTTGCTCTCTGAAATAGGTATCACAATTTCTACAGAATATTACAAAATTGTCAAAGATGACAAAATTGCTATAGAGTCTCAAATAGAGCATTGGTTAGCGACAGATTTAGACGTCATCATAACAACAGGTGGGACAGGCATTGCTCAAAGAGATGTAACAATAGAAGCGGTAAGTCCGTATTTAACTAAGCAGATCGAAGGATTTGGAGAATTGTTTAGATATTTAAGTTATGTCAAGGATGTAGGGACAAGGGCAATGTTGTCGAGGGCGATAGCAGGTACACACAATGATAAGTTGATTTTTTGCTTACCAGGTTCAACTGGAGCCGTGAAATTGGCAATAGAGGAACTAATTAAACCTGAAATAACACATTTGATTAAAGAACTAACAAAATAAAATACCTCGAACAATCAATTCGAGGTATGAACCGTTATATTAAATTATTGTTCGCGTTGAAAGTCACCGGATTTACCGCCTGTCTTGGTTAGCAAATAAGTCTCACCAATAATCATACCTTTGTCTAATGCTTTAGTCATATCATAAATCGTGAGTGCTGTAACAGAGGCAGCAGTGAGTGCTTCCATTTCTACGCCAGTCTTACCTGTGGTAGAAACAGTAGCTTGAATATTTAATGTATAATCGGCTTGGTTTTGTTGCCAATTAAATTGAATGTCAATGCCAGTCAATGGTAGAGGATGGCACATTGGAATGATAGTTGATGTTTGCTTTGCTGCCATAACACCTGCAATTTGTGCAGTGTTTAAGACATTCCCTTTATCATTCGTATGTTCGACAATTTGTGTGTGGATTTCTTCGTTTACTGTAATGCTAGAGTGTGCAGTAGCTGTACGTTTTGTAATTTTTTTGTCTGAAACGTCTACCATTTTAGCATTACCTTGCTCATTTATATGTGTAAATTGAGACACAGTTATCCCTCCTAAACATTTTTAGTATACCATGAAATTATAAGTTATAAGGAGTAGATCGTATGCCAGTAGAAAAGAGAACGCCTATCCCTGTAAGTGAGGCAATTAAACGTATTGTTAATGAAAATATTATAATGGATATCACAAATGTAAAATTATCTGAAAGCTTGAACTATATACTTGCCGAAGATATTGTTGCTACATACGATATACCGAGATTCGACAAGTCTCCTTATGATGGCTTTGCACTTAGAAGTATAGATACAACAGAGGCATCAGGAGATAACAGAATCTTCTTTAAAGTAATTGATCACATTGGAGCGGGAGCAGTATCTAACGAATCAGTAGGTGAACATGAGGCTGTACGTATAATGACAGGTGCTGCTATTCCTAAAGGCGCAGATGCTGTTGTTATGTTAGAGCAAACTACCGAATACGAGTCAGGATTTACGATTCGCAAGCAATTTGATGCTTTAGAAAATATTGCTATTAAGGGAGAAGAGACTAAGTCGGGTGACATTGTCTTACAAAAAGGACAACGTATTAATGCTGGTGCCATCGCAGTATTAGCAACTTACGGCTATACAGAAGTGCCTGTTTATAATAAACCAAGCGTAGCTATTATTGCTACAGGTAGTGAATTGTTAGATGTCGGAGATGAATTAGAGCCTGGAAAAATCAGAAATTCTAATGGGCCTATGATTAGTGCATTAGCACAAAATCTTGGATTAACAATAGAAACTTATAAAATTCAACAGGACGATTTAGATACCAGTATAGAAACTGTTACAAATGCACTACAACAGCACGATATTATTATCACTACAGGTGGTGTATCTGTTGGTGACTTCGATTATTTACCACAAATTTATCAACATTTAGAGGCAAAGGTCTTGTTTAACAAGGTTGCTATGAGACCTGGTAGTGTTACGACAGTTGCCGTAGCACAAGGGAAATATTTATTTGGGCTTTCAGGTAATCCTTCTGCTTGCTATACAGGCTTTGAGTTATTTGTAAGAACTGCTGTCTTAAAGATGACAGGGGCACAGGCAGTGTACCCACAAGTAGTTCGCGCAACGTTAATGGAAGACTTCACAAAACCGAACCCATTTACAAGATTTATACGTGCAACAACAACATTTGATGGTCACCAAATGACTGTTACGCCTTCAGGATTTAATAAATCTGGAGCTGTTGTAGCAATTGCTCATAGTAATGCCATGATAATGTTACCAGGCGGGACTAGAGGTTATAAAAAAGGCTATACTGTTGATGTTATACTGACAGAATCTGACAGTAGAGAGTATGATTTAACATTATGATAATACAAATTGTTGGATATAAGAAATCAGGTAAAACGACATTAATGAGTCATACGATTCAACAGCTAAAGTTAAATAACTATACAGTTGTAACTATTAAACATCATGGTGGCGAACACGATAATCAATTACAGGATATTAAATTGCAAAGTGCAGAAGTTGATCATATGAAACATTTTGAAGCAGGTGCAGATCAAAGCATTGTCCAAGGTGTCAATTATCAACAAACAGTAAGTCGGAGTCCTAAGCAAACTTTGACTGAAATTATCAGAAAATCTGTTACAATAGACACTAACATTATATTGGTAGAAGGATACAAAGATGCTACTTTTCCTAAAGTAGTTGTCTATAGAGATACTGATGAATTAAAGCAGTTGAACCAACTTACCAATATTAAATATAGAATCAATTTAGATGATCAACAAGCATTAGCACAATATGATAAGTGGTTATTAGCGTATATACAAGAAGGAATGAAATAGAATGAAACAATTCGAAATTGTAACTCAACCTATCAAGACAGAACAATATCGGGAATTTGTGTTAAATGAAAAGCAAGGTGCTGTTGTAGTATTTACGGGACATGTTCGTGAGTGGACAAAAGGTATTAGAACTGAATATCTTGAATATGAAGCGTATATACCAATGGCGGAGAAAAAATTAAAGCAAATTGGTGATGAAATTGAAGCGCAATGGCCAGGTACAATTACTGCGATTGTGCATAGAATTGGTCCATTAAATATTTCGGACATAGCAGTATTAATTAGTGTGTCATCACCACATAGAAAAGATGCATATGCAGCAAATGAATATGCTATTGAACGCATCAAAGCTATCGTCCCAATATGGAAGAAAGAAATCTGGGAAGATGGTGCACAATGGCAAGGTGACCAACGTGGTAAGCATGAAGATTCTGTAGGAAGGTGTTAAACGATGAGGGTACTTTATTTTGCAGAACTTAGGGAATTATTGGATAAGCACGATGAAGAAATTGATTTAAGTTATGATATTACTGTGAAATCATTTGTACAACATATCATAGAACGTTATCCAGAAATTGCAAAGGTGAAGTTTCAGATTGCAGTAAATGAAGAGTTTGTAAAGGATGACGACATTGTACAATCAAATGATACAGTCGCATTAATTCCACCAGTTAGCGGAGGTTAAGAGAGAAATGAAAGCAATTATACTTGCCGGAGGACAATCAGAGAGATTCGGTGAACCTAAAGCTTTTGCGGAGATTGATTCACAACCATTTTATCGTAGAATCATCGATGTATTAGAGGCTACGAATATGTTTAATCAAATTATTATTAGTACAAATGATCAGTTACAGGATAAATTTGACTATCCACATATTCTAGTAGATGAAGCACAACATAAAAATAAAGGGCCTTTGGCAGGTATTCATGCAGCTATGAAAACTTATCAAGAAGAAGAATTATTCTTCGTGATTTCGGTCGATACGCCTATGATTACTCAAAAGGCAGTAAGTAAGCTCTATCAATTTATGGTGGAACATTTAATAGATGACCAACTTGATGTCGCTGGTTTTAAAGAAGGTGAACAACCTATACCAACGATTGCATTTTATCATCCAAGGACTATGGAACAGATAGAAGCGGCCTTAACTTCTGACGATTACAGTCTGAAGCATGTTTATCATCAAGTCGTAACGGATTGGTTAGATGTTAATCAAATTGATTCGACTGAATATTGGTACAAAAATATAAACTATCAGCAAGATTTGGACTCTTTAAAGTTTCGTATATTGAATAGATAAGGAGGCCTGTGAATATGGTTGAACAAATAACTGATAAACTCGGTCGTCCTATTAGAGATTTAAGGTTGTCAGTTACTGACCGTTGCAATTTTAGATGTGATTATTGCATGCCTAAGGAAATTTTCGGTGATGATTTTGTCTTTTTACCTAAAGATGAATTATTAACGTTTGATGAAATGGTACGTATTGCTGCACTTTATACGCAGTTAGGTGTCAAAAAAATACGCATCACAGGTGGAGAACCGTTACTGAGACGTGATTTATATAAACTGATAGCTAAACTTAACGAACTTGAGGGCATTGAAGATATTGGTTTGACAACAAATGGATTGTTGCTCAAGAAACATGGTTTGAACTTGTATAATGCAGGGTTAAGACGTCTGAATATTAGTCTTGATGCAATAGATGATCAGGTGTTCCAAAGTATAAATAATAGAAACATTAAAGCGACTACTATTTTAGAACAAATTGACTATGCGCTGTCTATTGGTTTTCACATCAAAGTAAATGTAGTGATACAAAAAGGTGTGAATGATGATCAAATATTGCCAATGCTTGAATATTTTAAACATCGTAATATTGAAATAAGATTTATTGAATTTATGGATGTTGGTAATGATAATGGTTGGGATTTTAGTAAAGTAGTCACTAAAGATGAAATGTTATCTATGATTGAAAATGAGTTTGATATAGAGGCGGTAAAGCCTAAATACTATGGTGAAGTAGCAAAGTACTATAGACATAAAGATAACGGTGTACAATTTGGTTTGATTACAAGCGTGTCACAATCATTTTGTAGTACGTGTACACGTGCACGTTTATCATCCGATGGGAAATTTTATGGGTGTTTATTTAGTGAAGTCGATGGATTTGATGTCAAATCGCTTATGCGCTCAGGTGCCTCAGATGAAACACTATTAGAACAATTTAAAACATTATGGAAAATAAGAGATAATCGGTATTCTGACGAACGTACTGAACAAACTGTAGCGAATCGTAAAAAAAATAAAATAAATATGAACTATATAGGTGGTTAAGTATACACTTAATATTATTTAATTAAAACAATCACATAAGTGTCTAATTTAACTCAAATAGTTATAAATTAAAAAGGAACATCTCCAATTAATACGAGGTGTTCCTGTTTTATTTTTTATTTAGTACTTTTAAAGGAGTGAAAGATGTCGCTGTACATACTTGAAAGTAAATACTTTATGGTAGATTCAGTGTATTTACATGTTAACTTTACATATTTTGTAATAATTTAAAATAACATTTATAGATTTTAGGTAATACAAAAATATTGTGATATGAATAATAGGGTATATAAATAGAATCCAATAGTAGAATTTAATTATTTATTTGAATTAAAATAATAGATTTATTGAAGAAAGTGTTATATAATATTTAAAAAGCTTATTCATTAAAAATAGCCATTAATACAACTAGAGAAGACAATGAGGAGGCACGCATTATGGAAAGTAAAGTATCTTATTTTATAACTTCCGAAAGGGCGTTAAGTCAATTAAAGCATTGGTTAAAGTCAGTGCACAGTTTATCTATTGAAGAATTTGTGGTTTTATATAAAGTATACGAAGCCACAAAAATCAGTGGTAAGGAATTACGTGACACATTACATTTTGAAATGTTATGGGACACAAGTAAAATTGATGTGATAATTAGAAAAATTTATAAAAAGGAATTATTGTCAAAAGTACGATCTGAGACTGATGAGCGTCAGGTGTTCTATTACTATAATGAGACACAACATGAAGCGTTACATGACATTATTAAAGAAATTGAGCATATCAACGTTCCTTAATATAATAAGTTGAAAATTAATACATTAGACTTTAGTTTATATGCGGGATATTCACTAAAGTAAAAAACGAGGGTTATCGGTTTGAAAATTATCGATAACCCTCGTTTTTTGTTATTGAATTAATATGATTCCATGTCTTTTACTTTGCGACCATGTACTAAATAATAAATGATTAAGGTAATGATAACGACAACAGCCATGACACCGTATAGTTGAGCGTACGTCATAGTTGATGTAGCAAATCCAAGTACATATGGACCAAAGCCTAATCCTAAATCTAATCCAATAAAGTAAGTAGAAGTGGCAATACCATATTTAGTCGGTGGTGATACTTTAATGGCAATAGCTTGCATACATGATGAAATATTACCATATCCTGCACCTAATAACAGACCAGCTAATACTAACATCCAGCCACTATGCGTTAAACTTAGTACTAAAAATGTTAAAAATAACAAAATGAACGAAGGATACGCTACTACATTTTCTGTTTTTTGATCCATTAATCGACCGGCAATGGGTCTAGTTATTAATGATGCTATGGCATAGAAAATAAAGAAGTAGCTTGCAAGTGAGACTAAATCAATTTCTTTAGCGAAAAATTGTAAAAATGTCAGAATAGATGAATATGTTAGGCCAGCTATTAACATAATAACGGCAACGGGTACTGCTTCTTTTGCAATATAGTTGCTAAGATTAAATCCTTTGCGCTTAGTCGTAGGTGTTGAAGTTTCATTAGTGATTTCAAACTTCACATTAACGAAGAAAGAAATAATAAAGCTGACAATACCACAAATTAAACAAATAAAGAATAATAGTTTGATTGGAAAACTATTGATTAATAATAAGCCAAAGAATGGTCCGATTGCAGCACCTATAACTAGGCTTAATGAGAACAAGCTAATACCTTCACTTTTTCTTTCGGAAGGTGTTACATACGCTGCAATTGTACCAGTTGCAGTAGTTGTAATACCTGTGGCAATACCATTAATTAATCTTGTGAACATTAAGAAGGACAATGAACCTTCAATAAAATAACAAAGCTGTGTGATTAAGAGAAAAGCTAGTCCTATTAATAATATACGCTTAGGACCAATTTTATTTACATATTTACCAGTAGCAAATCGACCGATAAGTGACCCGATGATAAATAATCCGGACACTAAACCAGCAACACTGTCAGAGGCATGATAAACTTCTTTCGTATAACTGGCAACGATAACGATTAACAAGTACATACATAAGTAGACTAAAAAGTTAGTGATAAAGTTAATGTTAAAGCTTTTTGTCCAAATTGGTGTCTTTAAATTTGAACGATCAGACATGTTATGATTCCTCCATTTTATTAATTTGTTCGTGAATTAAGCGGATGGTGTGATATGTTTCAGCGAGTTGGTCTGCTGAAATACCTGCTTCTTTAATAATTTCATCCTGAATCCCTTCTATGCGTTCGCTCATTTGCGAGAATAATAATCTTCCATCGTCAGATAAGGATAGCTTTTTTTCTCTTTTATCTTTTCCTTGTTCGATGATGAGTAGAGATTTTTCTGAAAGCGCCTTTAGGATTTTTCGCGTAGTTGGCTTTTCTATAGCGCGTCGTTTCGAAATTTGAACTAACGTTGTAGGTGCATTTTGAGATATATCTTTTAACACGAGCCATTGAGCGGGAAAGAGTTCGAAGTCATCAAATACTGGTTGAAATAGTTTGATATAAGGTCGATAAACACCAGTTAATTGATTGAAAAGCAAAGTTGTATCCATATAATCCTCCCTAATAGTTAGCTAAGCTAACTTGTTTATAACAATTAATATTGTAAACCTATTCTTTAAATAAAGCAATACTAGATTATCTATAATTCAAGTAGGGTAATGAATAAACAATTGAAATTTATAACAATAAAAGACGACTGAATATTGTTTTGACGGGTAATAAACCTTATTATTTGTTAAAATTAATAAGATATTAAAGGTTAGGGGATTGTCTATGAAAGAATTAAAGTTGGATCATATTATTCACTATATTCAACAGCTCAATGATTTTAAATATCCTGGTCACATTTTAAAATTAAATCAAGGTGGACAGCACGAACGACTAGGCACATTTAACAGATTAGCTTATTTGAATAATGCTTATATTGAATTATTAGATGTAAATAAACCTGAAGTCTTACAAAAAATAATTAAAACTGAAGAAGGACGTGTTTCATTTCCTTCAAAGATAGTACAAGACGACTATAAGCAAGGTTTAAAGACAATTGCATTTCAAACATCAGATATCGATCAAGTTAAAAGTGACTTGGAGGAAAAGGGTGTCGAGGTCATTGGCCCGGTAAATATGCAACGTGAAAATAAAAAGGGTCATAAAACAACATGGAGATTATTATATATTGCGGATCCTGATTATAGAGTTAAACCGCCATTTTTTATTCAATGGGATGAGATTGAAGAAGTTAGAAATAAAAAAATTGAACCATTTAAACAAAAAGAATTTACTGTTAAAGGAATCGTTATTAATAGTACAGAACGTGCTCACACAGTTGAAAAGTGGTGCAAATGGTTTAACATGAAAATCGTAGATGAAACAGCCACTTATTCAGATCTCAAGTTGGAAAATGACCCAATCATCTATCGTATTAATGATGGACATTATTCAGGTTATAAAACGATTCAATTAACAGATAATAAAACAACTTCATCATATACGTTGATTATTAGAGGTGCCAATTATCAATTTGAAGCTGATTAATAGATATAAAGGTATACACTATGTGCAATCAATGCTATATGAATGATTGAAACGAGAAGTGTAACGATTGTCAATATCGTGATATATCGATTGACGCGCAATAATAATAGAAAAATGGATAATACAAAACTAAGAAATGCTAAAATAATTCTAATACTTAAAAATGAAACTGTTAATGCTTGAGTTATATCATGAAATATAAAAATAATATTGATAATTAATAGTAAACTTAAAATAATAATACGCATTACCTTTACCTCTTTTTTAATTTTTAATATAGTATAGCAAATGAATGGTAAATATGTGAAAGA
The DNA here is from genome assembly GCF_043107035.1 of Staphylococcus sp. 231237_7MaSpsaltlick. NCBI lineage: Bacteria > Bacillati > Bacillota > Bacilli > Caryophanales > Staphylococcaceae > Staphylococcus > Staphylococcus sp. 231237_7MaSpsaltlick. The sequence continues at coordinate 18,716 of NZ_JBICNX010000008.1, read as the reverse complement.
ATGTTTGAAGCAATGTATAATACTTAATGTACTGTAATGATAAAGGAGACATCAGTTTTTATGGAAAAGATGAATATCACAAATCAAGAACATGATGCATTTGTAAAGGCTCACCCGCAAGGTGATTTATTACAATTGACAAAATGGGCAGAAACAAAAAAACTAACGGGTTGGTATTCAAGACGAGTCGCAGTTGGGGAAGCTGGAGAAATCGTTGGAGTTGCTCAACTATTATTTAAAAAAGTGCCCAAACTACCATTTACGTTATGTTATATCTCAAGAGGCTTTGTAACTGATTATAGTAATAAATTAGCATTAGAAACATTATTAGAAGCCACTATGCAAATTGCTAAAGAAGAAAAAGCCTATGCAATTAAAATTGATCCAGATGTTGAAGTTGAACATGGAACTGAAGCTTTAACAAATCTAAGAGCATTAGGCTTTAAGCATAAAGGCTTTAAAGAAGGTTTATCTAAAGATTATATTCAACCTCGCATGACGATGATTACGCCAATTGATAAGACTGATGAAGAATTAATTCAAAGCTTTGAAAGACGAAACCGTTCTAAAGTAAGATTGGCTTTAAAACGAGGTACCACTGTTGAACGTTCAAATCGCGAAGGTTTGAAGACATTTAGTAATTTAATGAAGATTACAGGTGAAAGAGATGGCTTCTTAACGCGAGATATAAGTTATTTTGAAAATATTTATGATGCGTTACATCCAGATGGCGATGCTGAATTATTCTTAGTGAAATTGGAACCTAAACCTGTATTAAAGGAATTACGTGAAGAATTAGCAGGTATTGAAGCAGAAAAAGTGAAATTAAGTGAGAAAAAACAAGATAAAAAAACATTAAATAAAATCAATGATGCTGATAATAAGATAGCAAAAACAACGGAACTTATTACAGAAATGGAAGGCTTGGAAGCTAGTCATCCAGACGGTATTTATTTATCTGGTGCCTTACTCATGTTTGCAGGTAAAAAATCTTATTATTTATATGGTGCATCTTCGAATGATTATAGAGACTTTTTACCTAATCACCATATGCAATTTGCTATGATGCAATATGCAAGAGAAAATGGTGCAACTTCTTATGACTTTGGGGGAACTGATAATAATCCAGATAAAGATTCATCACATTATGGTTTGTGGACCTTTAAAAAAGTATGGGGAACATACTTAAGTGAAAAAGTCGGAGAATTTGACTATGTGTTAAACAAGCCACTTTACCAAGTCATTGAAAATGTTAAACCTAAATTAACCAAAGCAAAAATTAATATTTCAAGAAAATTAAAGCGAAAATAATATAGCAAATGATTAAAATAATCCCTAGCGATTTGAAACAACACATTAGTTTAAGCAATTGTCCTTACAATGTAGCGTTATCAAATAGGTTAGGGATTTTGTTATGTTGAAAAATAAACAAATAGTAGCAGATAAGAAAGATAGATAATCTTTTTAAAATAATTTAGTAAAGCTATATTGTATCCTGTGATATTGTGGTAAATTGATGTTGTTAGTGAAAAATGAGAGGAGCTATGGGAATGATAAAGAAGATGCTACAGTTCTCGCTAGGGAATAAATTTGCAATCTTTTTAATGGTGTTACTCGTTATTCTAGGCGGGCTTTATTCAAGCTTTAAAATGAAACTTGAATTATTGCCAGATGTTGAAACACCAATGATTACAGTTCAAACAACTATGCCGGGTGCAACACCAGAGACAGCTAAAACTGAAATTAGTGATAAGATTGACGAACAAATTCGATCGATGGCCGATGTAAAAAATGTTAGTGCGCAATCCATTCAGAACGCATCGATTGTTTCTGTTGAATACAGAGAAGGTACTGACTTAGACAGTGCTGAAAATAAATTGAAAAAAGAACTAGATAAGATCAAATTTGGGGAAAATGTTGAAGAGCCAGAATTAAAAAGACAAACGATGAATGCTTTTCCAATCGTTGCGTATTCTTTTACTTCTAAAGACAATGATTTAAAAAGTACGACGAAAAAATTAGAACAGCAATTATTACCTAAATTGCAAACCATTGATGGTGTACAGAACGCACAATTAAATGGACAAACAACACGTGAAGTAACAATTAAATTTAAACAAAGCGCATTAGAAAAAAGTGGTTTGACAGCGGATAGTGCACAACAATACATAAAGAGTGCTACAAGTGAAACACCACTGGGATTATTTCAATTTGATGATAAAGAGAAATCGATTGTCATTGATGGACAATTTAATTCTATCGATGGTCTGAAAAATTTAGAAATACCATTATCTGCAGCTAGTGCAACATCTGGGAATAGCGATGACCAAAGCAATGCGTCAGCCAGTGGGCAAGATGCTATGGCAGGTACTTCTGTTACTAACACGAGTCAATTAACTAAAGTACCATCAGTTAAATTAGCCGATATTGCTAATGTTTCTATTGGTGATGAAAGAAAATCAATTTCTAAAACGAATGGTAAAAATGCAGTTAATGTCCAAGTGATTAAAGCACAGGATGCAAACACAGTTCAAGTAGCTAAAGATACTAAGAAAGAGATCGACAAATTCGTTAAAGCCAATCCTGAATTAAAAGATACAAAAGTTATGGATACGGCTAAACCGATTGAAGACGCGATTAATACTATGATTGAAAAGGCAATCTTAGGTACAATTTTTGCTATCATCATTATCTTACTCTTCTTGAGAAATATTAGAACAACGGCTATATCAGTAGTATCTATACCGATGTCTATTTTAATAGCTATGGTAGCATTGAAATTATGCAATGTATCATTAAATATACTTACACTAGGTGCCTTAACTGTGGCAATCGGACGTGTTATTGATGATTCAATCGTCGTGGTTGAAAATATCTATCGTAGATTATCAGATAAAGGTGAGGTATTAGTAGGGGATAGTTTAATTATAGATGCAACGAGAGAAGTATTTAAACCAATTATGTCATCCACTATTGTGACAATCGTTGTCTTCTTACCATTAGCATTTGTATCAGGGTCAGTAGGTCAGATGTTTAGACCGTTTGCCTTAGCGATTGCCTTTAGTTTACTTGCATCGCTGCTGGTCTCAATTACGATAGTACCTGCATTAAGTGCTAGTTTATTTAAAAAGGGTATTAAACGTCCACGTACTGAAAATTTAGGTATCGTAAGTAAGCAATATCAACGTATACTCAAATGGTCGCTCAATCATAAATGGATTGTCATTATTGTAAGTACAGTGTTATTAATTTTTAGTATAGGATTAGGTGCTGCCAAATTGGGTACGAGCTTTATTTCTACTGGTGACGATAAATATATGGCATTGACATATACTCCAAAACCAGGGGAAACAAAGCAAAGTGTTTTAAAACATGCTGAGAAAGTGCAAAATTATTTGAATGATAAGGATAAAGTTAAAACTGTACAATATTCAGTAGGTGGAGAAACACCAACTGATCCAACGGGCAGTTCGAATAGCCTAGCACTAATGGTTGAGTATGATTCTGACACACCTCATTTTGATGAAGAACCTGATAAAGTGTTAAACCATATCAAACATTACCACCATCCTGGTGAATGGTCTAATCAAGACATGGGTACAGGTGGTACGAATAACAAATTGGAAATTACTGTGACAGGTCCGTCATTAGATGCAATTAAAGGTACTGTGAAATCAATAGAACGTGAAATGGAACATACAAAAGGTCTAGCAAATGTAAAATCTGATTTGACAGAGACTTATGAGCAATACAATGTCAAAGTAGATCAGAATAAAGCTAGTGAGAACGGATTATCTGCATCACAATTAGCTATGACTTTAAGTCAGAATGCACCAGAGCAAGCAATAACAAAAGTAAAAGAAAATGGTAAATCAGTTGACGTAAAAGTGAAGAAAGATAAAGAAACACATTGGACAAAAGAAAAATTAGAAAAGACAGAGCTTCAAACTCCAACTGGAAAGACAATTCAATTAAGCGATATCGCAAGTTTAGAGAAATCATCTACACCTAATAAAATTGAGACCAAAGCTGGAGATTATGCGACAAAAGTTTCAGCTAAAGTTACACAAAATGATGTTGGAACAGTGTCTCAAAAAGTATTGTCTAAGGTTGATAAATTAGATAAACCAAATAATGTAAAAGCGAGTGTTGGTGGTGCGAACGAAGATATTTCAAATGCAATTATCCAACTTTCTGTTGCTATGTTAGCGGCAATTATCATTGTGTATTTGGTCCTAGTGTTAACATTTAAAGGTGGTTTAGCACCATTTGCAATTTTGTTCTCACTACCATATACAATTATAGGTGTTGTTATAGCACTTGTTATAACAGGAGAAACAATTTCTGTTCCAAGTATGATTGGTATGTTGATGTTAATAGGTATTGTTGTAACCAATGCCATTGTACTAATTGACAGAGTGATTAATAAGCAACATGAAGGCTTAGATATGAAAGCAGCTTTAATTGAAGCGGGGGCAACACGTATTAGACCAATATTAATGACAGCATTAGCTACAATTGCAGCCTTAATACCAATGCTGTTTGGTGAAAATAGTTCAATACTTATTTCGAAAGCAATGGCGGCAACTGTAGTTGGCGGATTAGTTTCTTCGACTGTATTAACTTTAATCGTCGTACCTGTTATTTATGAATTATTATTTACAATGAAAAATAAATTATTTAAACATCGAAAATCATAAAGAAAATGATTCTAGCTTGTGCACTCATTTATAAAACGAAGTGCCTTCTAGCTAATATGAATAAAAGGCAATTTCTATCTTACTGTGATAGAAATTGTCTTTTTTTGCTGCATAGATGTACAGAAATTTTGAATAACAATGATATGGACGTTAAATTATTGAAGGTTAGTGATTAATGGTTAAAAGGGAGTACTAAAAGGTAATGGCATGTTAGTAATTGAATATGCATGTGTAAACTAATATCGCTAGCTAGAAAAGGCTAAACAAATGCCCCAAAATGAAATTTATAGTTCCACTTTGGGGCATTGTTATAAGTATGATGTTCTAAACACTGCTGCACTACTCAACTCAATTTAGTAAAGGACAAGTGTTAAGATGACATAAATTATGATTAAACCAAGGCTAATCATATTTAATATTTGAATTGCTTTTTTATCTTGCTTTAAATGTTTAAATGCAGTAATTTCAACATTACCAACGATTAGTAATAATAATATAAATACCCACCAGTTGACTGCAGGGAAGGATAATGTTGTGATTGCAACTACAAATAATAATAATAGTGCCATAATTATACGTAAAATGCGTGTAATAATTGTATCCATCTTAAATATACTTATGTAACTAACTATTAAATAGAGTATTGGTAAAAATATTAGATAAAGTTGCATTAAATAACATCCTTTCTATAATTCGCTATTAATCTTAGCATGTTAAAAATAGATTTACTAGGATATTATTTATCTTCTTTTTGACTAATTTCTGAACGGACAGCAGCTATTTCTTGTTCCAGTTCATCTAATTGCTTTAATAACGGATCAGTTTGTTGATTTACTGATTCGCGTTTTTCTAAATCACCTTGTAAACGAACATAGTCATGTTTAAGTTCAATAAGTTTTTGATTTAAATCCATATATTATAAACTCCTTTAAGCTACTAATTTAAAAAAATTGAAAATCACATAAAGTATAACATGAAACTGAAAGCTTCTAAAATTACCAAAATGTATGTTAAAGTATGAAAATAGATTGTAAATTATATTTGAAAAAATAAAATGAAAGAAGGATTATTGTGACGCAACAATTTATCATAATCATTTTACTGATTGCTTTAGGTTACACCCTTAAGAGAATTAATTACTTTAAGGCGAATGATAGTCAAGTATTCTCTACACTCGTCCTTAATGTCACGCTTCCTTCTTTGGTTATTGTAAACTTAAATAAAGCGGATTTAGATGTGTCATTATCAATTTTACCTATTATGATGATTGCTTATGGCATTATTGCAAAGATTATTGTAGTATGGTTCTTTTTAAAATACGATAACCATGTAAGAGGCGCAACTGGTATGATGATGGCCTCTTTAAATATTGGGCTATTTGCTTATCCACTAGTCGAAGCGATTTGGCCAGAATCTGGAATGATTTATTTTGGTATGGCCGACATCGGTGGGGCAATTATTATGTTTGGTGTAACGTACTTTGTTGGTAGTTACTTTAGTAGTGGTGGAGATAGCTTTGATTTTAAATATTTAGGTAAGAATTTACTACGCTCTGTACCATTGATGACCTATATTATTATGTTTATCTTGAACATGGCGAATATTCATTTTCCTAAACCTGTAATTGACTTTTTCACAGTATTATCAGGCGCGAATATGCCATTGTCCATGATATTACTTGGTTTGATGTTGAACTTTAGTATAGATAGACGATTTTTACCAATTGCTTTGAAATATATTGGTATCCATTACGGTCTAGGTATTATTGCAGGATTGTTAGTACATTTCTTCCTACCAGTGAGTGATAATATGGTGAAGACAACACTACAAGTGGCTTGGTTATTACCTGTAGGTGTTGCGATTATTCCATATTCTATACAGTTTAAGTATAAGACTTTGCCATTAGTTGGAATGGTTACTAATTTAACAATAGTTATAAGTATTGTTATACTGTATATCTATCAAGCTATCTTCGTGTAACGGAAATTCTAGATGAAAATGATGGTGTAATGCGAATAGGAATACATGAGACAAATGAGCTGTAATGATATTTGTAGTTAGAAACTATAAGGTCATTTAGCTCATTTTTATTGTATTGGAGATATTATAGATTTAACTAGTCTATTTATGTGAATGTTAAAAAAGTATATTCCTTTTTGAGCATATAAAAAAAGCGAGTGAAACTAATGATGTTTCACTCGCTTAATTTAGTGGTTTACAGTTGCCAATGTTTGAATAATAACAAAGGATTTGTTAAACCACATCATAGTATATAGAAGTTTATGATGATTAACCTTTACCACCCATAAATGCAGGGTAGTTAGTCATACCACCATCAACATAAATTGTTGTTCCGTGAATATAACTTGCTAAATCTGAAGCTAAGAATAAAGCAACGTTTGCTACTTGATCAGCTTCACCAATTTCTTTTGCAGGAATCATTTCAAGTGTTTCTGCACGTGTAGTTGGGTCAGAGAATTTTTCTCTAGTGTGCTCTGTTACAATTGCCCCTGGTGAGATGTTGTTAATTCTAATGCCGTATTGCGCGTATTCCATAGACATTGTTTCCATCATTAATTTTAATCCGCCTTTACTAGCTGCATAGTTAGCATAGTTTGGCCATGGAATTGTATCATGAACACTTGAAGTGTTTAAAATAACACCTTTCTTATCTTCTTTGAAGAATTGATTAACAGCAGCTTTTGATCCAATGAAAGCACCAGTTAAGTTAATGTCGATAACTTTTTGCCATTCTTCTAAAGGCATTTCATGTGTTGGAATTGGTTTTTCGAAACCAGCGTTATTGATCATAATATCAAGCGTACCAAATGTGTCTACTGCAGTTTGTACTAAACGATTAACGTCAGCTTCAACAGAAACGTCTGCTTGAACTTTAATAGCTTGGCCACCAGCTTCTTCAATTAACTTAATTGATTGATCAACATCTTCTACGTGGTGTTCTGAGCGGTAGTTCATAACTACTTTTGCTTCTGCTTTACCAAATGCTTCTGCGAATGATTTACCAATTCCGCTACCAGCACCAGTGATTACAACAACTTTATCTTTTAAATCTGTGAACATAATTTTGACTCCTCCTAGTAAAATATCATGCGCTCATCAAATGACAAGTGCATTCGCCCCAATGAGATATAATACGCCTACATTAAAACATTAGTCTAGTAATTGAACTTAACCTTTTAAATTTCCTAATACAAAGGCTGCAATAATAATAAGTACAATACCAGCCCAGATACCAATCATTTGACGCTTATCTTTACGTTCGCCTAACAAGAAGATACCTCCAAGTGTTGAGACGATGACAAGTAATTGTGAAAATGAGAAACTAGTTGCTACACCAACTTTAGGTTGTGAATAGAACATAAATAGGTTACCTATACCCCAAACGACACCCGGTATTAAGTTCCATACAGTACTTTTAATTGATGTTTCATGTTTCATTGATAAGATAAGTCCACCAATCGCCATACCGATTGATTGGAAGAATAATGCGCTTGTTCCATCGACACCAAAGATTTGTGCGATAACGACGTAAACAACATAACCAATCGTTGAAATTAATAAGATTGGCATTGCTTTGCCGAAATTGCTATTACTTTCAGAAGCTTCGTTTTTACCTTTGATAGATGTTAATGTAATACCTACCACAAGTAGAACCATTGCTACAAGACCTAAAATGACTTGAGTACTTGTGCTCCATTCTCCTAGGAAAATAGCACTAAATAACGTTGTACCAACCAATTGTAAACCTGTTGAAATTGGCATTGTTTTTGAAACACCAATTAAACTTACTGATTTCAATTGGTAACCTTGACCTAGTGCCCAGAAAGCACCAGAAATCAATCCGACAATAATTACGGTAATGTCATCAAATTTTGCATTACCAGTTAGTAATAAGATAATACCAATAATTAATGCACCGAATGTGGTACCTCTAATTTGGTTATAAGGTCCTCCACCGACAAATACATTAATTAATACTACACTACCCCAAAATAGCGCAGGTAATAAGGCAATTAATAAATCCATACTACACTCACTCTTTCTATATTTATTTTTACTTTCCTTCCCCAATAAAAACAACCATTAAAATTGTCTCCAAGAATACATTCTAAATGAAAACTTTAATATAGTAAAAACATGTGTTCAAAAATAAAAGTAAAATTACATTTAAATTGCTAAAAGTTTCATTTTGAAAGGATAATAATACACAAAAAAAGAGTGAGATAGAAATCTTGTTTTGCTAAATAGATTTCATTATCCCACTATAATGAATGTATATATGTTGATACGTTGACGAATACAAGTATTTATTTCAATTCGATATTGCTAGTTATAGCACTTTACACAATGGAAGACGTAACTAGATTTAAATTTAGACGATAACTTCAAGCACTATTCAATATGACTTGCTACATATTTAAATTTTCTATATTCATAATTTATATTAAAACCAAGTTCATTAAATCGTTCAACTAAGGTATTATTTTTGCTGCGAATCTTAAAGTAAATCTTGTTTATATCGTAATGCGTAAATGCATAGTGGAGTGCATGTGATAATAAATCAAAGGCAATCCCCATCAGTCGATAGTCACTGTGTGATGAAAAATATTTAATTTCAGCATTATGATTACCTTCGAATACTTGTAAATAGAGATAACCTTTTAACAAGCCTTCAGACATAAAGATAAATAAACGATTATTGTCATCCAGTGAGTCTATAATTTCATCTGCAGTCATTACATCATGTTTAAATGTCCGCTGGTGTAACTTTGCGAATGCACGGTAATATGCTGGTTTATACTCAGTGATGTTTTGTGCATGTTCAATTTCTCCAACATCCTGTGATGTGATTAAATGATAATCTGTAAAGCTATAAGATGCTTGAATGTGTTTCATAAACTTACTATAGTTTTGCTCATTTTCTTCAAATGAAAAGTTAAAGTTTGCAGTGTCTGGTTTGCTATTGGCTAATGTAATAAATAAGTCGTGGTACATTTGTAAATCTGGCGTTGTATTATGCTTTATAAATGGACCTAATACTTTATATTTATTTTCCTCGTATTTAAAAGCAAGTATGAGCATTATGATCTCGTTGTTATCGTCTAAATGAGCATAGACACCTGGATCTTCAATTGCTTTTTCAATCTGTGCTTTGATTGCCTCTCTTGCTTGAGGAAGTTTATACAAATAAGAAGCCGAGTGATAGTCTGCATCATTTATAAAACTTGTAATTTGGTCATAATCATTTAGTTTGATCGTTTTCATATAGCTACCTCCGTCAGATGAACTATTTCCTTAATTATAAGAATTTTTTATGTTAAATGGAAGTTATGATGTATTATATACGTGTTACAATAGATAAGATATTGATTTTTTGAAAGGACGTTATTATGAAATCACTAATAATTGCTGAAAAACCTTCAGTAGGTAGAGATATAGCTAACAGCTTAAATATAAATGAAAAGCGCAATGGTTACTTTGAAAATAATAAATATATCGTAACATGGGCACTCGGTCATTTAGTAACAAATGCAACACCTGAACAATACGACGCTAAATATAAAGAATGGAAATTAAATGTTTTACCTATTATACCAAATAAAATGAAAACTGTAGTCATATCTAAGACAAGAAAACAATTTTCTACGGTACAAGCATTAATAAATAATAACAAAGTAAATGAGATTATCATTGCGACGGACGCTGGTAGAGAAGGTGAACTCGTTGCACGTCTAATATTAGATAAAGCACATAATAAAAAGCCTATCAAACGTTTATGGATTAGTTCCGTTACAACGAAAGCAATTAGAGACGGATTTAACAAGTTACAAGATGGACGTAAGTTTAATAATTTATATCGCGCAGCATTGGCCAGAAGTGAGGCGGATTGGATTGTAGGTATCAACGCAACACGAGCGTTGACTACAAAGTATGATGCACAATTATCATTAGGACGTGTACAGACACCGACAATTCAGCTTGTTCAAATGAGACAAAATGAAATTAATCAGTTTAAACCTGAAACGTATTATACAATGTCTGTCAAAGCAAATGGATTAACGTTACAATTAGCAAAACCCCAGTCACATAAAGATAAAAAGGTATATGACACGATAAAACAGAAAGTTGTTGGTCAAGAGGGTACTATACAATCGATTAAACGTAATCATAAAAAGGCATACCCACATCAATTATTCAGTTTGACTGATTTACAACAAGAAGCATATAAACGATATCATTTTGGACCAAAGGAAACATTAAATACGTTACAAACATTATATGAACGACATAAGCTCGTAACTTATCCAAGAACAGATTCAAATTATTTAACCGATGATATGGTAGACACACTTAAAGACCGTGTTAACGCAATCATGGGCACGTCATTAAAGGATGTAGCTAAACAACAACTTAAACAAAAGTTTTCTCCGAAACAAAGGTTTATTAATAATAACAAAGTATCAGATCACCATGCGATAATTCCAACAGAAGTTCGTCCAGATATGAATGCTTTGAGTCCACGAGAAAGCAAAGTCTATATGTTAATTGCTGAAAGATTTTTGGAAAATCTTTTGCCAGCTTATGAATACGAAGCAATAATTATGGAATTTACTGTAAATGGTTATACGTTTAACTTTAAAGACAAAGTAACTACGAAATTAGGGTTCAAAGCTATCTCTGAATACAACGAAAAATCAACAGAACAACTTGATGGATTACAACAAGGTGCTACATTAAAAGTGAATCAAGCCAATATCGAACAACACGAAACGACGCCACCGCCATATTTTAATGAAGGCTCGTTACTTAAAGCTATGGAGAGTCCTCAGAAATTCTTTGATTTAAATAATCGTAAACATCAACATACATTGAAGGAAACTGGTGGTATAGGAACTGTAGCAACACGCGCAGATATAATTGAAAAACTATTTAATATGAATGCTATAGAAGTGAGAGATAGTAAAATTAAAGTAACTTCAAAAGGAAAGCAAATTCTAGAATTAGCACCACAAAAATTAACTTCACCATTGTTAACTGCGGAATGGGAAGAAAAGCTTGCGTTAATTGAACGTGGAAAATATAATGCGGATAAATTTATAGAGGAAATGAAACAATTTACCAATGACGTCGTTAATGAAATAAAAGAGAATGATAAAAAATATAAACACGATAATTTAACAACTACAGAATGTCCAACTTGTGGAAAATTCATGATTAAAGTACAAACTAAAAATGGACAAATGTTAGTTTGCCAGGATCCAAGTTGTAAAACTAAGAAAAATGTACAGAGAAAAACAAATGCTCGCTGTCCTAACTGTCATAAAAAGATGACTCTATTTGGTAGGGGGAAAGATGCTGTTTATCGTTGCGTATGTGGCCATACAGAAACACAGGTACAAATGGATAAACGTCTTAAAAATAAAAAGTCAGATAAAGTAAATAAAAAAGACATGAAAAAATATATGAATCAGAACGAAACAATCGAAAATAACCCATTCCAAGATGCGTTAAAAGGGTTAAAGTTCTAGTTTTATAGTGTATAAATGATTGTTTAATTAATAAAGTTCGTGTTTGCTATTGTAAAATACTACAATTGGTATTAAAATATTAAGGTATTTTCAAAAAAAGGAGAACTAACCGTGAAAAAGTATTTCAAGTTTGATCAGCATGGCACAAACTATAAAAAAGAGATACTTGGTGGGCTGACAACTTTCTTGTCAATGGCATATATTTTGGCTGTTAACCCTCAAGTACTAAGTTTAGCAGGTGTAAATGGCGTTTCAGATGACATGAAAATGGATCAAGGTGCTATTTTTGTTGCCACAGCACTTGCAGCATTTGTGGGTTCATTATTTATGGGACTTATTGCTCGCTATCCGATTGCTCTAGCACCGGGTATGGGATTAAATGCATTCTTTGCATTTACTGTAGTATTAACAATGGGAATACCTTGGCAAATTGGTTTGACAGGCGTGCTATTTTCAGGAATTGTCTTTGCGATATTAACAATGACAGGGCTACGGGAAACAATTATTAATGCCATACCCTATCAGATGAAAATGGCAGTATCAGCAGGTATTGGTTTATTTATTACCTTTGTAGGTTTACAAAGTGCAGGTATTATAGTAAAGGATAAATCAACACTTGTTACCTTGGGTCACATTACAGATGGACCTGTTATATTGGCTGTTATAGGAATTATTGTAACAGTAATCTTATATGCGCTAAGAGTACCAGGTGCAATCTTTGTAGGTATGGTGATTACATCTATACTAGGAATGATTACTGGATTGATACATACACCAAGTAGTGTAGTTGGTCATGTACCAAGTATTGAACCAACATTTGGTGCTGCATTTGAGGCATTTAAAGATCCGAGTCAACTCTTAACGGTTCAATTCTTAATTGTTATCTTAACGTTCCTATTCATTGATTTCTTTGATACTGCTGGTACATTAGTAGCGGTTGCTTCTCAAGCGGGAATAATGAAAGATAATAAATTACCTCGAGCTGGTAGAGCATTGTTCTCAGATTCATTAGCAACAATCGTCGGTGCGATATTTGGAACAACGACAACGACATCATATATTGAATCAACATCAGGTGTCGCAGTCGGTGCTAGAACTGGATTTGCTAGTATTGTAACAGGATTTTGTTTCTTATTAGCGATATTCTTTAGTCCGTTAATGGAAGTGGTAACAAGTGCTGTAACAACACCAGCCCTCGTTGTAGTAGGTGTATTAATGGCAGCGAACTTTGCGGAAATAGATTGGAAGAAATTTGAAGTGGCAGTTCCAGCATTTGTAACGATTATTATGATGCCATTATCTTATTCAATTGCTACTGGTATTGCATGTGGCTTTATCTTTTATCCAATTACTATGTTAATTTCTAAGAGACATAAAGAAGTACATCCAATTATGTACGGTCTAATGGTATTATTCATCCTATACTTTATCTTTGTACATGGTTAATTATAACTACACATTTTAGATAACGTGACGAGCACTACATAAGAAGTGCAAAATCAAACATTATAAAATAATAAGCTGTCTCATTCTTCAATTAAACAAGAGTGAGGCAGCTTTTTTATAACTAATGTTATTTGAAAATACTCATACACAAAGCTTGCTTATAAAAATACATATATAATATGAAAAAGGCAATTTCTATAACCTATAAATAGAAATTACCTTATACTGTGATCAGTCAATCTAACCAACTATTCAATTATTATTCGAAAATAGCTTTTAATAGAAAAAGAAACCTACTTTGAATCGTGTTTCTTCATTATATAGATGTAAACAATGATTTGATAAATTACTTTAAAATAACAAAGAAATCAGTTAAACTATCATTGTAAATTTACAACCGCTATTATTTATTATCATCCTTGTATTGTGTGTACACAACTTTTGCATTTTTGTTTGGCACATATATCGGAGCAGATAAGAGAATAAATATAAAAAATAATAATAAGAAAAATAAAATCCAGTGAATGATCATTCCGATGACAGGTATAAATGCTATAAATGAACCTATAATACCAAGCAATGGAATAATTGCCATTGGTTTAATACTATTCTGTTTATCTACTATTAAAATAATCATCATAATCAAATATAAAAGAACGTTAATAAGTAATGGCTGCCAACCGAAACTTAATATAATGCTACCACCTAAAAATGGAATGCCATATACGAACTCCCCAATGATTAAAATTAAACTCAATATCAATAATAAAGTTCTAATACCACTTTTCATTATAAATCGTCACCACCTAACAATCATATTATAAAACATAATAAACAATATATATAATAAAAAGGATAAGCGAAATAGTGAAATAACAATTGTAATATGAAAAAAATTACAAAATAGGTTGAACTGTCAGCGTAATTCAAGTACAATAACAAAGTATGTGTTAGACGAAAAGTTGAAAAAACTTTTATGAAAAAGCTTGATAAATCACGTTTTTTCATGTAACATATCTAATGTTGGACTTTAAGAACACGCGATGAAGCGAAAGGTTACTGACACACCCGGCCGCTTTGCCATGGCGCTGTGTGAGATAGTTTTCGTGGAGAAGTCTATCACTTAAATGTAGACGAATAAGGAGGGAAAATTATGGCAAAACAAAAAATCAGAATCAGATTAAAAGCTTATGATCACAGAGTAATCGATCAATCAGCAGAGAAAATTGTTGAAACTGCAAAACGTTCTGGTGCAGATGTTTCTGGACCAATTCCGTTACCAACTGAAAAATCAGTTTACACGATCATTCGTGCCGTGCATAAGTACAAAGATTCACGTGAGCAATTCGAACAACGTACACATAAACGTTTAATCGATATTGTTAACCCAACACCAAAAACAGTTGATGCACTTATGGGCTTAAACTTACCATCTGGTGTAGACATCGAAATCAAATTATAATAGAAAATTTAGGAGGTGGACTTTCGATGACCAAAGGAATCTTAGGAAGAAAAATCGGGATGACACAAGTTTTCGGAGAGAACGGTGATTTAATCCCTGTAACAGTAGTAGAAGCAAGTCAAAACGTTGTATTACAAAAGAAAACTGAAGAAGTTGATGGTTACAACGCAATTCAAGTAGGCTACGAAGATAAAAAAGCTTACAAAAAAGATAGCAGAACAAGCAAATATGCTAACAAACCAGCTGAAGGTCATGCTAAAAAAGCTGGCACAGCACCTAAGCGCTTCATTCGTGAATTCAAAAACGTTAATGTTGATGAATACGAAGTAGGTCAAGAAGTCTCAGTTAATACATTTGAAGCTGGCGACGTAATTGATGTAACAGGCGTTTCAAAAGGTAAAGGTTTCCAAGGTGCCATTAAACGTCACAATCAAGCACGTGGACCAATGTCTCACGGTTCTCATTTCCACAGAGCACCTGGTTCAGTAGGTATGGCGTCAGATGCTTCAAGAGTCTTTAAAGGACAAAAAATGCCTGGACGTATGGGCGGTAACACTGTAACAGTTCAAAACTTAGAAGTAGTTCAAGTTGACGCTGAAAACAATGTTATTTTAGTAAAAGGTAATGTACCTGGACCTAAAAAAGGTCTTTTAGAAATCACTTCATCAATTAAAGGTAATAAATAATATAAAGCGAAAGGAGGAAAATGCATAATGGCTAATTATGATGTATTAAAAGTAGACGGATCTAAAGCAGGTTCAGTTGAATTAAATGATTCAGTATTTGCAATCGAACCAAATAATGACGTTCTTTTTGAAGCAATTAACTTACAACGTGCTTCATTACGCCAAGGTACACACGCTGTTAAGAATCGTTCAGCAGTACGTGGTGGTGGACGTAAACCATGGAGACAAAAAGGTACAGGACGTGCGCGTCAAGGTACAATCCGTGCTCCACAATGGCGTGGTGGTGGTATCGTATTCGGACCAACACCAAGAAGTTATGCTTACAAAATGCCTAAGAAAATGCGCCGTTTAGCATTACGCTCAGCATTATCTTTCAAAGTTCAAGAAAGCAACTTAACTGTTGTTGATTCATTTAACTTAGATGCTCCAAAAACTAAAGAATTCAAAACAATTCTTTCTAATTTAGAACAACCTAAAAAAGTATTAGTAGTAACAGAATCAGAAGATGTAAACGTTGAATTATCAGCACGTAACATCCCAGGTTTACAAGTAACTACAGCTCAAGGTTTAAATGTTCTAGATATCACAAGCGCTGACAGTGTATTAATTACAGAAACAGCTGCTAAAAAAGTTGAGGAGGTGCTCGGATAATGGAAGCAAGAGACGTTCTTAAGCGCCCCGTAATCACTGAGAAATCTTCAGTCGCTATGGCAGAAGATAAATACACATTTGATGTAGATACTCGTGCAAACAAAACACAAGTTAAAATCGCAGTTGAAGAAATCTTTGACGTAAAAGTTGATAAAGTAAACATCATCAACTACAAACCAAAGAAAAAACGTATGGGCCGTTACCAAGGCTATACAAACAAACGCCGCGTAGCAATTGTTAAATTAAAAGAAGGATCAATCGATCTATTCAACTAAAAAATATTACCAATAAGGAGGTAAACGACAATGGCTCTAAAAAAATATAAGCCAATTACTAATGGTCGTCGTAATATGACTTCTTTAGATTTCGCAGAAATCACTAAAACGACTCCTGAAAAGTCATTATTACAACCGCTACCGAAAAAAGCGGGACGAAATAACCAAGGTAAATTGACAGTTCGCCATCATGGTGGAGGACACAAACGTCAATACCGTGTTATTGACTTCAAACGTAACAAAGATGGTATCAACGCTAAAGTTGATTCAATCCAATATGATCCAAACCGTTCAGCAAACATCGCTTTACTTGTTTACGCTGACGGAGAAAAACGCTACATCATCGCTCCTAAGAACTTACAAGTAGGTCAAGTTCTTGAAAGTGGTGAAAATGCTGACATCAAAGTAGGTAATGCATTACCATTACAATTCATCCCAGTAGGTACAGTTATACACAACATCGAATTGAAACCTGGTAAAGGTGGACAAATCGCTCGTTCAGCTGGTGCAAGTGCACAAGTACTTGGTAAAGAAGGTAAATACGTATTAATCAGATTACGTTCTGGTGAGGTTCGTATGATTCTTTCAACTTGCCGTGCTACTATTGGTCAAGTTGGTAACATCCAACATGAATTAGTTAATGTTGGTAAAGCAGGTCGTTCTAGATGGAAAGGCATTCGCCCAACAGTTCGTGGTTCTGTAATGAACCCTAACGATCACCCACACGGTGGTGGTGAAGGTCGCGCACCTATCGGTAGACCATCTCCAATGTCACCATGGGGTAAACCTACGCTTGGTAAGAAAACTCGTCGTGGTAAAAAATCATCTGACAAGCTTATCGTTCGTGGACGTAAGAAAAAATAAAAATAACTTATTTGGGTGTGCGGCGTAATCGCTGCACGCACACAATAAGAAGGGAGGCGCCACTATGGCTCGTAGTATTAAAAAAGGACCTTTCGTTGATGATCATCTTATGAAAAAAGTTGAAGCTCAAAGCGGAAGCGAGAAAAAACAAGTAATCAAGACTTGGTCACGTCGTTCAACGATTTTCCCAGATTTCATTGGTCATACATTCGCAGTATACGATGGACGTAAACACGTACCTGTATTCGTAACTGAAGATATGGTTGGTCACAAATTAGGAGAATTCGCACCAACTCGTACATTTAAAGGTCACGTAGCTGACGACAAAAAAACTAGAAGATAATTTCTAACAAGTAGAGGAGGAAATCCGAATGGAAGCAAAAGCGGTTGCTAAAACAATAAGAATCGCACCTCGTAAAGTTAGATTGGTATTAGATCTAATCAGAGGCAAAAGCGCTGGTGAAGCTATTGCGATTTTAAAATTAAAAAACAAAGCTTCATCACCTGTAGTAGAAAAATTATTAATGTCCGCTCTAGCAAATGCTGAACATAACTATGACATGAACACTGATGAGTTAATAGTTAAAGAAGCTTATGCAAATGAAGGACCAACATTAAAACGTTTCCGTCCACGTGCACAAGGCCGTGCAAGTGCGATTAACAAACGTACAAGCCACATTACAATCGTCGTAAGTGACGGTAAAGAAGAAGCTAAAGAAGCTTAATCAATTTTTAAGGAGGGAACACTGTGGGTCAAAAAATTAATCCAATCGGACTTCGTGTTGGTGTAATCCGTGATTGGGAAGCTAAATGGTATGCAGAAAAAGACTTCGCATCATTATTACACGAAGATTTAAAAATCCGTAAGTTTATTGATAACGCATTAAAAGAAGCATCAGTTTCTCACGTAGATATCGAACGTGCTGCTAATCGTATCAACATCGCTATTCATACTGGTAAACCAGGTATGGTAATCGGTAAAGGCGGTTCAGAAATTGAGAAATTACGTAACAAATTAAACTCATTAACAAACAAAAAAGTACACATCAACGTAATCGAAATCAAAAAAGTTGATTTAGATG
>NZ_JBICNX010000089.1:0-2089 GCF_043107035.1 Staphylococcus sp. 231237_7MaSpsaltlick | reverse complement strand
AGAACAAAGAAAATACATACCAAGTTATTGAATTATATAACAGATTTAGATACGGAATTACCAGATATAACTGACGGAATTAGTTTTGATCACATGAAACAAGAGTCAAATAGAAGATATTTGATATATGAAGGTAGCCAAGACAAAGAATTAAAAGAAGCCAGAAGTGTCCTGAAAAACAGAGAAAAAATGCAAAATAGAACAGTTGATAGTTCGTTGAGTAATGAAGATGACAACACGACAAAATACAACTATCCATTAGATATTCTTTCAGAAGACCCAGAAAAAATAAAAAGAAGAACAAAAAGAGCAAATAAATATGCAGAAGAAAATCAAGGAACGATTGATAAAGTACTTGCTTCGCTAAATATGCAAGTAGAAGCTAAAAAGCCTAATGTTGGTAATTCAGCTATAGAATATATTTATGGAATGAGATTTTCACAAAATAGTAAATCTTTAGATGATATCATAAAAGCATTGGAGCAAGCATTACGTACCCAAGGTATTACCATCTATACTAGAGCTGATAATATGATTATTAACGTTCCATTGCCAGAAAAATCCAGAATACCTATTGATGGTGGCAAACTAATTCAATCAGTATTTGATGAAGAAGTTGAAAATCCTACACATGCTGTATTGGGTCAAACAGTCGATAACAAACCTCTGGATTTTGTATTTAGTGAAGGTCCTCATACGCTAATGGGAGGGACTTCAGGATCAGGTAAGTCTGTTGCAAGTAAATTCTTCTTATCATCAATGTTGGCTAAAGGTACTCCAAAAGAATTGAAAATGCAAATAATTGACCCAAAACAAGCAGACTTTGTTCCTTTTAACAAATCACCTTTCAATTTAACGGATGTTATAACAGATATTAAAAATGATGTTGTTCCTTTCATGAAATATGTAGTAATAGTAATGGAAGAACGTTACAAAATGTTCAAAGAAGCTGGTGGTACAGAAAATATCGAAGAGTATAACGAATGGGCAGAAGAAAATGGTAAAGAAAAGCTTCCTTATATTGTTATCTTTATGGATGAAGTATCAGATATGATGAACCAAGTTCAAGACGAAATAGAAACCCCTATACAAAGACTAGGACAAATGGGAAGAGCTTCAGGAGTACATTTAATTATGTCAACGCAAAGACCATCTAGAGAAGTTATAACAGGGTTGATTAAAACAAATTTAGCAACTCGTTTGGCTTTAAGTGTTAAACAAGATGTAGATAGTCGAATTATATTAGATGAAGCTGGAGCTGAAACGTTAAAAGGAAAAGGCGATATGCTTTTTGCGCCACAAGGAAGTATGCCAATAAGAGCTCAAGGTGCTAATATCAGTAGAAAACAACTTAATAAGATGTTTGATTGCTTAAATGAAAAATATGAGAAAACCCCATCACCTGATTATCACGCTATAGTTGAGAGAGCTGAAGCAGAAGAAAAAGGAGAAGAGTATAGCGAAGAAAATAACGAAACTTTTGGAGCTATCTCGGCACTACAACAAAGTAGACTTGAAATAGAGAAAGAATCTAATACATTAAACGAAACAAGTGAATCAAATACTACTGGTAACAGAAGAAAAACAGATGATGAAAGAAGCCAAGAAGAATTAACAACATTACAAAAAGCAATTGATAATCGAGAAAAACGTAAAAACGAACGTAAAAACAAGGTGGAAAAAGACAAACAACCTACTATTCAATTAGACACCGCTTCATTGGTTAGAGATAGTGAAATAGCAGAGAAAAAAGTAGAAGGAAATATTGAAAAGCAAGCAACTAAAAAGAGTACATCTGAAATGTTAGGACTGTGATATATGACTATGTTACAAAGTATAGATAGGTGGTTAAGACCTTATCGATACCATTTTGAAGATGATAAAATGATAGAATTTAAAGAGCAACAAAAGAGAAAAAAACAAAAATTAAAAAAGAGTATAAAATATAAACTTAACGAAGAAGAAGAAAAAGAAACAAAAGCCTTTTTAAAACGTGGAGGTATAGGAGTAGAACTAACAACATTAAATAATAAACTTGATAAGCATGGCGCTTTGAATATGCTTCATAGAAGTAACTATAATATTGGTT
>NZ_JBICNX010000088.1:0-2093 GCF_043107035.1 Staphylococcus sp. 231237_7MaSpsaltlick | reverse complement strand
GTACAAATTGTTTATTAGGATCATAGCCACCAAATGTCAATTTATAACCTAACTTTTCTCCATCTTTCGAATATGCTATTACGTCATCGTAATTTTGGGTATTTAGTTTAACTATTGCATAAGAAGTTTCTTCAGGTAGGAGAGGGTTAAATCGATCGAATTTGTCATTAGTAAAAAAGAGCAATAACAAAAGAAATAGCATAACAGTGACAGAGATGATTATTTTCATGATGTTTACTCCTTTAATTTTATTATGTTTGATTTTTCTAATCTCTTAATATATATAATCTGTATTGTAATTTGGAGGATTAAAAAAAGTATGAATAAAAAGATTACTAAATTATGCTTAAGTGTCCACCAAGAAAAAATACCTACAGCAATGACTAAGCAGTTACTAAATAATAAATAATTGATGTTATTTTTAACTAAGTTGTAGCCATGAATTTTCCTCACTACTAGAAGTTTTAAGTTATTTTCAAAATATTGCTGTGTATCAAATATAATTGTTAAAAATAATGTAATTATCGACAGTATGATTGAAATTGAAACAACAATGAATCTTGTATTCAGCTCTTTAAAATCATTCAACACCATTTCTTTATAGTTAGTAACACCGCTTACTACATCAGATAATTCATATGTTTTTAAGTAATCAGTTGTAACTTGATAGTTTTTAAATAAATAGCTCCCTTGCGTTACGGAAGAAAAATAAAAACTGTCTCCTAAAATATTTGTATCTAGTAATATGACAATAGGGTTTTTACTAAAGGTATTTTTTAAATGAGATTTTGTATCAAATGTATATACTTCATAATTATGATTTACTGGTATTAACTTCAAATCATATTGTTGATTTAAAATACCTTGTTGAAATTGTATCCAATCTTCAAAATCATTTTTGACCTTGATACTATTTGTTTGAGCAGTTGGTGGTAGTAATAGAGTAATATTGTTTTTAGTGTTAGCATAATTTAAATACTTTTGTAAAACGCCTTTATATAAGGAAACAAAATGATTGTTTACAAAGATTACATTACCATTATCAGGTGAGTAATTTTTAAGTGAGGGTTGATATAAATTGTTGTTTCTAATTAGAATTGATTCATGTTTTTCTTCAGTCTCTTTTACTAAATTATGGAATTTTTTAGCTATCTCTTTTTCTTCTAATTCAGTATATTTAAATGGAGACAGCTCAATAATATAATAATCATTCAAGTGGGACCAAAGTGATTCGGTTTCTTTAATCTTTTTAATTGAATCGTAAGTATTAAGGTTTATTATTAATAGATAAACTAATATAAAAAGTATAAACGCTTTACAGATTATAGTTACAGTGTGTATAAATTTATAAGGTTTTTTGCCTTTGATAGTTTGAGGAATATTGTTATTGACCACTAATATATAACTACTAGTATAAATCAGAAAAATTATACCAAAACAAATAACTGCCCCTATAAAGGACCTTGTTAAATAAGCAGTATTGCTATAAAAAATGTCAAATTGCTTAAATAACAGCAATGAAATTAGTAGTGAGATACTTATTAATGAGCAATAATATATGAGTGTTCTGTTAGTATTTTCTAATATGATCTTCGGCAATCTATAACCATGTATCTGTTTTATACTATAAGCTTTAAACGTATTAATTGTTTTGTGAAAAAAATATAAAACATAAATAAAAAATAAAGATATGATCGGGTAAAGTAAACCTTTGTCGCTAATTATAGATATAAATAACTTTGGCTTGTTGATGTGGTAAATTGTTACTTCTAAACCTTTTTTATGTAGTTGTTGCTTTAAATTATTAGGATTAAAAGTATCTCCAATAATATAATAGTCTCCTCTCACATCTTTACTGAGAAGCGCTTCATAATTTATTGATTGATAACCCTTCTTTTTTTGAATGCTTGTCACATTACCATTAAATAAATATAAATACTTGGTTTTGCCTGTTTTAGGGCTTCTAATTAATTTATATATACTTATATTTTCTTGTTTAGAAATTTTTTCGATTGTATTAAAAATATCTTTTTTATTGAAGGTGCGATCCCAAGTTGAAATATGGATTATATTACTACTGCCAGGTATTAAAT
>NZ_JBICNX010000087.1:0-2097 GCF_043107035.1 Staphylococcus sp. 231237_7MaSpsaltlick | reverse complement strand
CAATCAAGAAGTTATATATCACGCGGTTAACCCTTCCTTCGATGATTTACAAAAGGAACTAACACGTATTGGAGTGAGTAGTTCATGACGTTTCCCTTTATATTTATTTTTTCAGCAGGAATAGTTGCTGCGTTTAATCCTTGCGGGATTGTTATGTTGCCTTCATATATTAGTTATTTAATTGGTGAAGGAGAGGTTGAAACAAGGCGTTCCTTAATAAGGACAATCTCAAAGGGGCTATGGTTAGGATTGTCTATGACGTTGGGATTTCTAACTATTTTTGTGATAGCCGGTTTTCTATTATCGTTATTAGGTAGAGCTTTAATCAATGTTTTTCCAATTTGGTCATTTCTAATGGGCGTACTTATCTTTCTTTTGGGACTAGGGATGTTGCTTGGAAAAAAAGTTTCTCTACCTTTAAGAGTTAATATTAAACAGGGTAAACGATCAGTTTATTTCTATGGTATTGCTTATGGAATCACATCATTAAGTTGTACGTTGCCAGCCTTTTTATTTGTACTCACTGAATCTATGCAAGATAATTCGTTATTGATGGTTATACTTAAATTTATTGTGTACTCAATCGGTATGGGTGTTGTCGTTACTTCCATAACCATTGTTTCTTTGATTTCAAAAAGATATGTCCAACAATTACTTTCTAAAAATATGGCAATGATCCAATTTATTTCCTCCATTGTTATTTTAATTTCAGGAATTTATATTTCTTATTATTGGGGGATTGGTCCGGGTGGCATATTTCGATAATTAAAAGGAGTGTTAAAAAATGACTAAGAAAATCAGTATGAAAGTTAGTGGCATGACTTGTATGGGTTGTGAAGAACATGTAGCAGTTGCACTTGAAAATATTGGTGCCAAGAATGTAGAAGCTAGTTTTCGTCACGGTGAAGTATTATTTGAATTACCCGATGATATTGGGATTGAAAGTGCAAAAAAGGCTATTGATGAGGCGAAATATCAACCTGGAGAAATAGAAGAAATATCATCACAAGAAAATGTGGTGTTAGGTAATGAAGGCGATTATGACTTACTTATCATTGGTTCCGGTGGTTCGGCTTTTTCAGCTGCGATCAAAGCGATTGAATACGGGGCAAAAGTAGCCATGATTGAGCGTGGAACCGTTGGCGGAACATGTGTAAACATTGGCTGTGTTCCATCAAAAACACTTCTTAGGGCTGGAGAAATTAATCATTTAGCAAAAGTAAATCCATTTACGGGATTACAAACATCTGCTGGAGAAGTGGAATTAGCACCCTTAATCAAGCAAAAAGATGAATTAGTGAGTGAGCTTCGCAATCAAAAATATGTGGATCTAATTGATGAATATGGAATTGACTTAATTGTAGGTGAAGCAAAATTTACTGATGAACAGACGGTTGAAGTCAATGGGGAGAAACTTTCCGCAAAACGCTTTTTAATTGCAACGGGTGCATCTCCTTCTCTCCCGCCGATTTCAGGACTTGAAGAAGTGGAGTATTTAACAAGTACAACGCTCCTTGAAATAAAAAAGGTACCTAAACGATTAACGGTGATCGGTTCAGGATATATCGGAATGGAGCTTGGCCAATTGTTTCATAACTTAGGTTCAGAAGTAACGCTTATGCAAAGAAGTGAGCGACTGTTAAAAGAGTATGACCCAGAGATTTCTGAAGTAGTAGAAAAAGCTTTAATTGAACAAGGAATAAACCTTGTAAAAGGGGCATCTTTTGAGCGTGTAGAACAATCTGGAGAGATAAAGAAGGTTCATGTTACAGTAGATGGCAAGAAAAAAGTGATTGAATCAGAGCAGCTGCTTGTTGCAACAGGAAGAAAACCAAATACGGATACGTTGAATTTAAATGCAGCTGGGGTTAAAGTCGGAAAACGAAAAGAAATACTGATAAATGATTATGCTAGAACAAGTAATGAAAAGATTTATGCGGCAGGAGATGTTACATTAGGGCCTCAATTTGTCTATCTAGCAGCATATGAAGGTGGAATTGTTGCCGATAATGCAATCGGTGGATTAAATAAAAAACTAGATTTATCAGTGGTTCCCGGCGTGACATTTACAAATCCAGGGGTAGCAACAGTAGGCTT
>NZ_JBICNX010000086.1:0-2099 GCF_043107035.1 Staphylococcus sp. 231237_7MaSpsaltlick | reverse complement strand
GTGCATTATTAAATGATTTCTTCCCTTTGAGTAATACACTTTTAATAATTCGTATTTCTCTAATTTCAAATTTACTTAAATAGTCTTGAAGTTGTTGTGGCAATTCTTCGAGTACTTGGAACTTAAGCGCATCATTATTAAATTCGGTTTGTTGATGATTTGTATGATCCGAATGATTATTGTTTATTGGATTGTTGTATGTATCATTCATATCATGCGTATCATTATTCTCAGTCTCTATATAATCAGTATTACTTAGGTCAGTATCATTAGTGTATTCTTTTGATATGTCATGATGTATCAAATTAATATTTCTTGATGTATCATTATCATATTTCTGGACGTATGAATTTGATACATCCGTGTTATTGCGATGTTCTATATCGTTTTCTTGCTGTGAAATATAATATACATCAGCTTCTGTTACTTCCGGTTTTTTAATATATAATTTATTAGGTTTATTTAAACCTACTCTTATTTGATTGAATAAATCAGCTTGAGTTAATTCTTTTTTTATTTTAGATAGCTTATTTGGACTACTGATATTTAAAATAGATTTAAGCTTTTCGTTGGTATAAATAAAAAAAATATCTCCATTTTTATCTACCCAATTATTTCTTATGGATAAATCTAAACGATCTCTTAGTATTGACCAAGTTATTTTTGCATCATTAGACAATTTAGTATATTTAGGATTCGTAAAAAACACTTTAGGTAATTGATAAAATTTCTCTTTTTGGATTTCTTTAATATTAAAGTTGGACATACAAAAACCTCTTTCATATTTAAATTTCTAAAAGAGGTAATAAAAAAGCTTTAAGTAAGTTTATATGTATTCGACTTGCACTAATAATTCTTAGTATATATAATAAGAATATAACAACTATATAAACAAACAAATCACTTGTTTTATTACCGAAGAAACCTGACTATTCCCGTAGTTGGGTTTCTTTTATATATATTTATATTAACACTTTTAAAAGTTTTGTTAAATTGTTTATATACATTTGAGTGTATGCATTTTCAAAGAAGGATAAAACTTCGTATAATGTCTTTATATGGTTATGTCGTATAACACCGTATAAACACTTATATAGCAAGCATAAAGAGCGTATAACACCTATATAACTAGTTTAAAAGCTTATACATATAACCTTATATACCTATACGTATAACCGTATAGAGTTATGCGTATAGCAAATTATATGTCCTTGTAATAACAAGTATAATGGCTATATAATGGTATAAACGTTATGTGCATAACTATATGGAGGCCGTTATATGAAGAGTATGAAGGAAATTGCCGATGAATTAAACGTAACAAAAATGACTGTTTATAATAATGCTAAAAAAGCAAATGTAAAATTTCAAAAAATCGATAACGTAAATTACTTAACCAGTGAAGATGAAATTATAGTAGTAAACCGAATAAGAAAAAATCAAAATAAGAATGATGATTTTGAAAGTGAAAAAAAAGAAGAAGCTAAACCTAATAATGATAACCTGGTGAAAGATGAGACAATAAAACAATTATATAACCAGGTAGATATATATAAAGAACAATCAAATAGAGATAAAGAGCAAATAAATACACTTAATAGACTTTTAGAGAATCAACAAGTATTAGCATTAGAAAGTAATAAGAAGATTCAAAAATTAGAGAATCAATTAGAGGAAGAAAGACAGCTTAATTATTCCTTTGATACATCTGTTAATGATAGACAAAACGTTAATTCGCAAGAAGCAACATTTACTGGAGAGTCTAAATATACTGATCAACAACAAGAATGGGAACAGCCTACAGAGGTGCAGCATAAAGATATACCTGAAGAGAAAGAGAATGAAAACCTCAATGAAGAACCATCCACAATAGACGATAAACAATTCGAAGAAATAGATAATGAATACGAAGATAAGGAAGAAAAACCACCTAAAAAAGGTTTCTGGAGTCGGTTGTTTGGTAATTAACACAATAAAAAGCGCTACAAGCTCATGTGAACTGACCCCAACTAATGGGAATAAAATAAAAACACTTCCGTTGAATTCATTTAAAATGAATCATACGGAGGTGTTTTTTCTATGAAAAGAGTGTCTTATTC
>NZ_JBICNX010000085.1:0-2200 GCF_043107035.1 Staphylococcus sp. 231237_7MaSpsaltlick | reverse complement strand
TAATTTATATATTCCAATAAAAAGTATAAAAATCAATATATTATTAAAGTAACCAATATTGGATTTTTGCTTACTGATCTTCTGACATTAAGTATTGTTTAAATTTAACTCTGTTTTGTGCAAATTGCTTTTGTGCTTCTAAAAATGCCTCTTTATCTTCTAGTAATGATTTAATATCATCATTTGACCAATACCATTCCTCTTGTAACCAAGTTTTTTGTAAATCATTATATAAATATTCAGGTATATGGTTTTTGTATTGCTGTTCAATATGACTAGATAATTCATTCAAGAAGTTTGTTTTAATAACTTCTGAAGCATATGTAGGTTTCTCTTCTGATTTAAGCCATTCTGGTGTCATTTCTCTACTTGGTAATACATTAGTATCATGACACATTGGGTTATTAGAATACACTGCATCTTCACTAGCTTCCATCGTTGATTGAATCTCTTTATATTTCTCACTAATTCCTACTATAGCGCCTTTGATGTATCTAAATATGTTTTCTATTTTCCCACGTTTGTTATGGTAATATTTTTTTAATTGACGTACTAAAGTTTTGAAACCTTCACGGATAATCAAGTCATCATAATTTTTATTAAATTTATAAGATACTAGTTTGTCTAATATGCTTTCATACAGTTTACTTATTTGGCCATCTGAAAAGAATGGTTTGTTTTCTAAATAGATATGTTCAGGGACACCTTCTGGACATTCTCTATATTCTTTAATATTTTCAATTCTATTTTGTGATTCATAACTGCTCTTCTTAGTTACTTTAAAAGAATTATATAGTTTTAAAGAAAATATAGTTTCTTTTTGAACAAGCACTCTATTAAACATTGGTGTTTGAAGGTTTTTAGGCTTGTTTTTTTCATTGGTACGGGATGACATTTCCGCACTGACATTTTTATTTTTTTTCACTTCTTCCCTCATTAAAGGACTGTTAATTGCATACGCATTTGCACCGTCTCCACCCTTTTTAGGACGTGAAGTTGGAATAACAGTTATAAATCCATTCTCTTTTAAATATTTGATGTGTCTTCTTACTGTACGTACGTTTATTTTTAAAGTATTTGCTATAGTTTCAATTTTTAAATGACAAATACCTACAATTTTACAGCTATACTGTTTTAACATATTTAACGTTCTATAATAAGATTTGCTTAATTCTTTATTGAATTGTTTTACAACAAAGTCCATTTCTTCTCTTGAATCAAAGTATGAATATTGTTGTAAGTTTACTAGTTCGTAAGTACTTTTTGACATAATAAAAAACTCCTCTCAAAAGAAACCGTTACCTTTGAAAGAAGTCCTAATATTGATCCCTAAATAAACCGAAAACGTAGCACCTATGATACGTATTAACTTGCATTTTACTCGTTATGTCTTTATAATAAACGTATAACATATATAAAAACTTCTGTTGTAACATCTTTTGTTATGCAGATATTGAAACGAGTTATTGTTTGTCGACGTAACTCTTTATACACTTGATTTTTGGAAGTTGTTTAGGGACTTCTTTCATGGAACTCAACTACTACCAATAGTTGGGTTTCTTTTTTTGTCTTTTTTTAATTTTTAATAACTGTTTACACAATTATTTTCTAAAAAATAGTATAACATAAAAAATTGCGCTTGTGTATTAAACAAATATGTTTAAAAACGCCGCTTCATGTATTTTTTAGCCTCTATATATTCATTTATAATGAATGTAATACGGTTTAGTGGGAGATTACACTATGAATGAATTTGAAATTAAACAATTAATGAAGTATATTTCGTATGAATTTAAGCATATAAGGAAAGCAAGGCGCTTAATTTTAGAGGACGTTGCTTTTGAAATTGGTGTAACCCCTTCTTATATTGGAAATATAGAAAACGGGAACAGAGAGAAATTATCTTTATATATGTATTTAGTTTTAGCAGATTATTATAATATCCCTATTGAAGAAATTATTATAAATGCAAAAGCCAGAAAAGAAATTGATGATCAGCTTAAATAAAAGAAAGTTTATAGGCATTATTTGTCTATAAGCTTTCTTTTTTTATAATAATTTTACAAAGATATAAACACAAAAAAAGAAATCATAAGTTAAAAATGGAATATCGTGTATTAATGGGGCTAAGATGCATTTAAATTAGCTATTACATTTTATGTTACTATGCGTATAAGCATATTTAAGTGGGGTATAGACT
>NZ_JBICNX010000084.1:0-2298 GCF_043107035.1 Staphylococcus sp. 231237_7MaSpsaltlick | reverse complement strand
TTGGGTGGGGGATGTTAATCGCAGGTGTATTTTCCTTTTTATTAAATTTAAATTTAAGTATTCAAAGTTTTATTGAAAGCTTAACAATCACAACAACTGTTATGTTATTAGGTGTGATTATAAGTGGAACTCTTTCATTTCTTCTTTATATCGGAAGTTTAAAGTATTTATCCCCATCTGAAACGAGCATTTTATCCAGTATAGAACCTCTTGTTGCAATCATCATTTCAATTACTTGGTTAAATGAATCCTTTGGATACTATCAACTAGTAGGCGGACTATTTATTATTATAGCTGTCGTAGCTGTAACTACACCGAAAAAAAGTAAGTATGAAAATTAAACAAATTTTTCAAAATTTTTAAGCTATAAAGTAGTATAAAAAAGATACTTCTTTATAAAGAGTGTCTTAACCATTTCAAAACATGCTCGTTAACGAATATATCTTGATCTATACATTTTTTATCTCTCTTTTCTTAAGAGGTACTTTATATTTTCGAGAATCTTGCCATAGTTTGTAAGTAACTTAATTTCCCAAAAAGTAGCAATAACATAATGTGCATTTAAATTATCAGCTTTTAAAAGCAATAAACATTAAAATCCTTCGCTTTTCAGATTTTTATTTCGGTTTAAGAAAACACACAAATTCTTCTTTAAAATCAGCAATTACTTATAAATGGTTCAAAACTGTATAGTTACTTTTAGGTAAATCTTTAATTTTATTCTAGTATAGTATATTGCTTACGTGTATTAAACTTATCTATAATTACTTTTTAATTAATTTTGGCTAAATAAATACGATGTTTGGCATTTTGCTACATATGAACTAACAATTTTCTGAAAAGAGTAATAAATCAATTTATTCCTCTGAGTTTACATTATAATACCAAGGGTAAAATCTTTAGAGGAGGATGGTACAAATGAAAGCAGTTACTTATCAAGGTCATAAAAATATGGAAGTGCGTGAAGTACATGATCCAATAATAGAAGAATCAACGGATGCAATTATAAAAATAACAGCTTCAGGTATATGTGGTTCTGATTTACATCTTTACCATCAAGGTGATTTATTTATGGATCCTGATTTTGTTATTGGACATGAGCCAATGGGAATTGTAGAAGAAGTAGGAAAAGAGGTTAAAACCTTAAAAAAGGGAGATAGAGTAGTTATACCTTTTAACATAGGTTGTGGCGATTGTTTCTATTGTAATAATGAAATGGAGTCTCAGTGTGATAATTCTAATCCATCACCGGCAAGTTGGAAAATGAATAATGGTGGACTCTTCGGTTTTGGTGGCATGCACGGAAACCACTGGGGAGGTCAAGCAGAGTATTTGAGAGTCCCATTTGCCGATTTCTCCTCTTTCAAAGTTCCAGATAGTGATTTGAAAGACGAACAAGTATTATTTTTATCTGATGTGGTCCCAACAGCTTATTGGAGTGTTGAACATGCAGGCGTAAAATCTGGAGATACCGTTATTGTTCTCGGTTGTGGCCCAATCGGTTTAATGGCACAAAAATTTGCTAAATTAAAAGGCGCTGAACGTGTTATTGCCATTGACAATGTAGAACATAGATTAAACCATGCCAAAAAATCCAATGGCGCTGAAGTATATAATTTTTCTAAAGAAGATAATATAGGAAAATTACTTCATGAAAGCACACGCGGTGGTGCAGATGTCGTTATAGATTGTGTTGGAATGGATGGCCAAGTTGCTCAAGATGATTTAGAGATAAGTTCAAATTCAGCGCAACGAGGTAACATTAGTCCCATTATTACAGCAGCTGAATCAGTAAGAAAATTTGGAACGATTCAATTAACTGGTATTTACGGTACACCTGCAGACAATTTTCCAATAGATTTAATTTTCAATAGAGATGTCCAAGTAAAAAGTGGACAAGCGCCAGTTATTCATCAAATGCCAAAATTATATGAAATGATTAAAAATGAGGTTTTTGATCCAACAGAAATTATAACTCATACCATGCCTTTAGAAGATGCAAAACAAGCGTATGATATTTTCGATCAGAAAAAAGATAATAATATTAAAGTAATTCTAAAACCATAATAATAAATATATAAAGAAGTCTATATACTGGTTATAATCTGTATATAGACTTCTTTATTAATTTCATGTGATAATTTTCAGAACCGCTAAGTTTCAAAATTTCTAAATCTAACCAATGCTCTATGAAAATATGAAACAATTTTAATCATTTGCTATATAAAGTTTCAAATGCTTAGATGTTAATGTTTTATTCTCTTTAACAAAGTTTATAGGATAGCCACTAAATTGTAC
>NZ_JBICNX010000083.1:0-2308 GCF_043107035.1 Staphylococcus sp. 231237_7MaSpsaltlick | reverse complement strand
AACAAATATCTTCAACATGATAACAAGTCATGATTCAATGTGAAGCTTATATTGTATGACGAAAGAACATCCCAAAATAAAATATGAACGGGATAGCAATGGGATTTGATAACTTCAAGTGACAGAAGGATTACGCAAGCGTAATCCCGAAATCCCATTATTATTTATAAATAAATAATATAAAAAAAAAAGTAAGTCGTACTGACATCTACAAATCCAAATCATATATAAATATATAGCTATATTTCCTGAGAAATGAGCGGGATAACGGGATTTCCTTGTCATATCAACAATTGTGATGATTTTCGATTGGGATATTTTCTGTATTTCAGTGGGATTTCTAAGCGAAACAAACATTATTTCAAACTTATATTATCAAAATGATGTATCACATGTATACATCTATCAAACACATTAGGAGGTCATAATGATGACACTAGAACAACAACTCAAGCACTATATAACCAACTTATTCAAACTGCCAAAGGAGGAAGCATGGGAATGTGAATCTATCGATGAAATCGCTGATGATATTCTTCCTGAACAATACGTAAGACTTGGCCCATTAACCAATAAAACACTTCATACCTATACCTACTATTCTGAATCGCTCCATCAAAGAAGTATCTATCCTTTCATTCTCTATTATCAGAAAAAGCTCATTGCGATTGGCTATATCGATGAAAATCATGAAATGGATTTCTTGTACTTGCATAATACAATTATCCCCTTATTAGATCAAAGACACTTACTACAAAAAGGAGACTCATAAATATGAATACATGGATACGGATTGCACAAATCAGTGTCACTGTCATTACCGAAGTCATCTCAATAATGAAAGATGCAGAAAAGGAGAAATAATAATGGAACGCTATATTACACGAGGTATCGCCTCTAACTTACCAACCATATTACAACAACAATTATGGAAACTTGTAGCACAACGTGAAAACGAACAGTCCAAGGAACTAGAAGAAATAGATTATTTTCATATCTTCCAGTTCAACATGCACAATAATCAATTATATATCAAGCACAAACAAGAACGTCCTGAGTATGTCAAAATTCATAAAGCTAATTATTCAAAAGCTATCGATATCAATAAGGTCTACGTCATACGAGAAGATGATGTAGACCTTTCTTATTATGTCATGTTATTACCGGATGAATACTAACTAGGAGGAAACAAACATGCAGACAATAAAGAACACATTAGAAACTGAAGCTATTTTCAGTGATGACCAACAGCATCGCTATCTACTTAAAAAGACATGGGATAAAGATAAACAAGTTATCACAATCATTACTATGTATCCACATTATGATGGCGTACTCAACATAGACTTAACAACACAACTGATTATGAACAAAGTTTCAGAAATGGATGTATTTGGTTCAATCCATTTTGTGAACCTATACTCTAATATAACGACACCAATCAACCTAAAACATCTGGAAAATGCCTATGATAAGCATACAGATATTCAAATTATGAAAGCTGTGAAAGAATCTGACGAAGTGATATTAGCTTGGGGGGCCTATGCTAAGAAGCCAGTTGTTGAAGCACGTGTAAATGAAATTTTAGAGATGTTAAAACCACATAAAAAGAAAGTAAAGCAACTTATTAATCCAGAAACAAATGAAATTATGCATCCACTTAATCCAAAAGCAAGAAACAAATGGAGATATAAATAAAATTAATTAAAAATTAAAATTACTTTTTAAAAATAACAGTAGAAAAGCGTAGAAGGATTGATTAATATAATTATATAGAAGTGAAAAACTATTTAAATCAATAATATAAAGTAGGGGATAATATGGATTTCAAAAAGAAAACTCAAAAAAAAATTGACCAATCTAAAAATTATATCAAAGAAAATGATATTAAAGGGAAATCGAACAACTTGTTACAGCAATTTATAAAAGGGCTTAAATTAGGAGAGCGTATACCTGTTTTGATTGCTGCATTTCTTCTAATGACAATATTATGGATACCCATGATGTACGGATCTATGACGCTGAGTATATTTAGTGGAGGAGATGGTATGTCTAATAAAGAACTTAATGCTCTGCAAGATAGATTAGACCAACGATATTCAAGCATGTTAGGAGAATAAATTATGACATTAGCAAAAATTATTAAATTATTATTGTTGCAATTTTTATGCGTATTTCTTGTAATACAAATAGGGCTTTCAGCTGGAGGGTTTTCATTTTTCACAATACTAATTTCATCATTTGTGTTATTTAGTATTATCTATTTAGCGTTCATATATCCCCGCTGGCAAAACAAATGAAAGGTATT
>NZ_JBICNX010000082.1:0-2406 GCF_043107035.1 Staphylococcus sp. 231237_7MaSpsaltlick | reverse complement strand
AAGGCTAAATACTCTCTAGTGACCGATAGTGAACCAGTACCGTGAGGGAAAGGTGAAAAGTACCCCGGAAGGGGAGTGAAATAGAACTTGAAACCGTGTGCTTACAAGTAGTCAGAGCCCGTTAATGGGTGATGGCGTGCC
Source organism: Staphylococcus sp. 231237_7MaSpsaltlick (assembly GCF_043107035.1). Classification (NCBI taxonomy): domain Bacteria; kingdom Bacillati; phylum Bacillota; class Bacilli; order Caryophanales; family Staphylococcaceae; genus Staphylococcus; species Staphylococcus sp. 231237_7MaSpsaltlick. The sequence continues at coordinate 2,265 of NZ_JBICNX010000082.1, read as the reverse complement.
TTTTGTAGAATGAACCGGCGAGTTACGATTTGATGCAAGGTTAAGCAGTGAATGTGGAGCCGTAGCGAAAGCGAGTCTGAATAGGGCGTTGAGTATTTGGTCGTAGACCCGAAACCAGGTGATCTACCCATGACCAGGTTGAAGTTCAGGTAACACTGAATGGAGGACCGAACCGACTTACGTTGAAAAGTGAGCGGATGAGTTGTGGGTAGCGGAGAAATTCCAATCGAACCTGGAGATAGCTGGTTCTCTCCGAAATAGCTTTAGGGCTAGCCTCAAGTGATGATTATTGGAGGTAGAGCACTGTTTGGACGAGGGGCCCTTATCGGGTTACCGAATTCAGACAAACTCCGAATGCCAATCAATTTAACTTGGGAGTTAGAACGCGGGTGATAAGGTCCGTGTTCGAAAGGGAAACAGCCCAGACCACCAGCTAAGGTCCCAAAATATATGTTAAGTGGAAAAGGATGTGGCGTTGCCCAGACAACTAGGATGTTGGCTTAGAAGCAGCCATCATTTAAAGAGTGCGTAATAGCTCACTAGTCGAGTGACACTGCGCCGAAAATGTACCGGGGCTAAACATATTACCGAAGCTGTGGATTGTCCGTAAGGACAATGGTAGGAGAGCGTTCTAAGGGCGTTGAAGCATGATCGCAAGGACATGTGGAGCGCTTAGAAGTGAGAATGCCGGTGTGAGTAGCGAAAGACGGGTGAGAATCCCGTCCACCGATTGACTAAGGTTTCCAGAGGAAGGCTCGTCCGCTCTGGGTTAGTCGGGTCCTAAGCTGAGGCCGATAGGCGTAGGCGATGGATAACAGGTTGATATTCCTGTACCACCATAATTCGTTTTAAGCGATGGGGGGACGCAGTAGGATAGGCGAAGCGTACGATTGGATTGTACGTCCAAGCAGTAAGACTGAGTGTTAGGCAAATCCGGCACTCTTAAGGTCAAGCTGTGATGGGGAGAGGAAATTGTTTCCTCGAGTCGTTGATTTCACACTGCCGAGAAAAGCCTCTAGCTAGAATTGTGGTGCCCGTACCGCAAACCGACACAGGTAGTCAAGATGAGAATTCTAAGGTGAGCGAGCGAACTCTCGTTAAGGAACTCGGCAAAATGACCCCGTAACTTCGGGAGAAGGGGTGCTCTTTAGGGTTAACGCCCAGGAGAGCCGCAGTGAATAGGCCCAAGCGACTGTTTATCAAAAACACAGGTCTCTGCTAAACCGTAAGGTGATGTATAGGGGCTGACGCCTGCCCGGTGCTGGAAGGTTAAGAGGAGTGGTTAGCTTCTGCGAAGCTACGAATCGAAGCCCCAGTAAACGGCGGCCGTAACTATAACGGTCCTAAGGTAGCGAAATTCCTTGTCGGGTAAGTTCCGACCCGCACGAAAGGCGTAACGATTTGGGCACTGTCTCAACGAGAGACTCGGTGAAATCATAGTACCTGTGAAGATGCAGGTTACCCGCGACAGGACGGAAAGACCCCGTGGAGCTTTACTGTAGTCTGATATTGAAATTCGGCACAGCTTGTACAGGATAGGTAGGAGCCTGAGATGCGTGAGCGCTAGCTTACGTGGAGGCGTTGGTGGGATACTACCCTCGCTGTGTTGGATTTCTAACCCGCACCATTTATCATGGTGGGAGACAGTGTCAGATGGGCAGTTTGACTGGGGCGGTCGCCTCCTAAAGAGTAACGGAGGCGCTCAAAGGTTTCCTCAGAATGGTTGGAAATCATTCATAGAGTGTAAAGGCATAAGGAAGCTTGACTGCGAGACTTACAAGTCGAGCAGGGTCGAAAGACGGACTTAGTGATCCGGTGGTTCCGCATGGAAGGGCCATCGCTCAACGGATAAAAGCTACCCCGGGGATAACAGGCTTATCTCCCCCAAGAGTTCACATCGACGGGGAGGTTTGGCACCTCGATGTCGGCTCATCGCATCCTGGGGCTGTAGTCGGTCCCAAGGGTTGGGCTGTTCGCCCATTAAAGCGGTACGCGAGCTGGGTTCAGAACGTCGTGAGACAGTTCGGTCCCTATCCGTCGTGGGCGTAGGAAATTTGAGAGGAGCTGTCCTTAGTACGAGAGGACCGGGATGGACATACCTCTGGTGTACCAGTTGTCGTGCCAACGGCATCGCTGGGTAGCTATGTATGGACGGGATAAGTGCTGAAAGCATCTAAGCATGAAGCCCCCCTCAAGATGAGATTTCCCAACTTCGGTTATAAGATCCCTCAAAGATGATGAGGTTAATAGGTTCGAGGTGGAAGC
>NZ_JBICNX010000081.1:0-2477 GCF_043107035.1 Staphylococcus sp. 231237_7MaSpsaltlick | reverse complement strand
TTCTTTTTCCGCTCTTATAACCATATATTTGTTGAACGTGTATACCCACCTCTTTTGATAATTCAACACCACTAAGTTTTTTACTGCGAAGCACAGTTTTGGCATGCTTGATAAGTTGTTTCTTATCGAAAATGTAATCGTTGTTTTTATAATTTTCCATACTTATATTATACCAAAAATAGGCGCTAAATGAAACTCGGCGTTTTATATAAAAATAAGATAAAAAGGGCGATTTGTCGCCCTTTTTTTAATTTTCCCATTTGACTTAGTTACAATTTTTAATCCATGTTTTTCTTCTTATGTTTTTTATATAATAAATATGAACCATAAGCTGGTACAGCAGAAAATGCCGCTAACATATTAACTTGATTATCAATATCTTCACCTGTGCCTGTTGCTAATGCTTTCATAATCGAATAGCCAAATCCCATAAGTATAGCTATAACAGCAAAAGCTGCTAACCATTTACCAGCTCTCGCAAATTTACCGGTGAAAGAAACTGCTATAGCGCCACATAATGTAATAACCATTCCTACTCCGCCTAAAACAGCTACAAATTTCAAACCTGAATTGACACTTTCATCATTTAACCAATCTAAGAAATCGTTAATTATATTCATCTTCTCATCCTCTCCAAATACTTAATGTTAATATAATGATATCACAACACATTCATATTATAAACTATTTATTTTGTAAATTTATTTATAACCTTTGAAGTATTTTATTAACTTTTGTATACCAGAAATTATACTGCCATCTTCTGGTTTTGAAGCTGCTTTAAAGTTCTCAGAATTCTTTCTATTCATACGCTTTGCAAAATATACTGTTTTACCAGTAATACTACCGTTAATATCATAAAACAACTGTTCTGAACCTTGGTAAAAAGCTTCATGCACTAAATAATCATCGTCCGATTGATAATTTTCACTTAATGACTCTTCATTTTCATATACATTTGTTAATGCTATTTTATATGTTTCTATATCAATATCTCCCTTATCATCTAGGAATCTTGATTCTTGCATTACATTTCTTGCAGCATTCGTTTCTAGGGCATACTCTAGGCCGTTTTCAACATTTGAAATCCTTTCTTGAAACTCATCTAAAGTTTTTGCTTCTGTTATAAACTTATAATCTTCTTCACTTAACTTTACTTCCTCTTTCATGCGACCACCCCTTTGTTAATGTAGAAGTATATCAATTAACTTCTACATTAACGTTTTCTATTTTTATTAAGCGATTCATTATATGTCCTTTTATCGCTCTTAGGTTTTACTCGTTTTTGATTTTTTATATGTCGTGTAGTATTCTTTTTTGTTGATTTTCTTACTTGCGCTCCCGACTGATTTGTTGTCTGTTTAGTTTTTTGATTTTGAGACTTCGGTTTATTTGAGCTTGTCGTTTTAGATTTTTGCTTTGTTTTAGCATTATCGCTACTAGATTTTGTATTGGCTGTATGTTTCTTTTGCGATCTATCTAGCTTGCGATTATATGAGTCATTATTATTTTTCTCTTGAGGCTTATTACTTCTATTAGACGCATTGTTTTTAGCAGCAGCTTTACTATTATTACTATTACTTTGTTGTTTACGTTGCTTATTCTCTTTGTATGAAGGACGCTGTCTTGAAGTTCTACGTGTAGCTCCATTAGTTTTGCTTTGCTTACTACCACTATTTGCAGTATTCACTTGTGTAGGTGTACTTGTAGAATCACCTTTTCTATTAGTTGTTTTACGCTGTTCATTTTGTCTACCAGGCTCATCATTAACTCTATTTTCACTTGCTACTTTATTTTTCACATCTTGACGTGGCTCGTTTATATCCTTATTACTATTTTGGGCGTTAGAAATAACATTATTATCTTTATTTCCATTATTACTATTACGTTTTCTTTCGTCATTAGCCATCGAGCCAATTGCTACTCCATTTTTAGCAACATCTGCAGTACCTTTGTCTACTCCTGCTACGCCTGCGGCAGCGTCTACAGCTAAATCTTGTCCTGTACCTTTAGCGTCTGATTTTGCTGCTTCTTTAGTAAAACTATCATCAGATTTATTTTCTTCTTCTAACTTTTTAGATGTTGGAACTGGGTTTTTAGCTGAAGCGTTACGTTCATCATACTGTCCTCTTCTAGCCAAATTGTTGTTGCTAACTTCTTTGTTATTGCCATTTTCATCTGATGCATTTAAATTCTTTTCATTATTCATAACTTGATTTATTTCATCTTCCGTATAACCAAGTTCTTTTAGTTCATTTCTCTTACTTTCATCATTTTTATAACCATTCCTCTGATTTTTTAAATCTCCGAAAGCTTTTTTACTACCATTGTCATAAGCATTATCTGAAGCTGTTCTATTTCCTGTATGAGCATTTTGAGCTGTTTCTTTTGCACTACTAAAAATACCATGTCTGCGTAAATTCTTTTCACTACTTCTACGTTTATTAGTTGCATATTTAGCCCCGATTGCTCCACCT
>NZ_JBICNX010000080.1:0-2480 GCF_043107035.1 Staphylococcus sp. 231237_7MaSpsaltlick | reverse complement strand
AAGTTATCTTTTGCATCTTCAAGCGATTTCTTGGACTTCTCTAAGTTCTTTTTAGCTTCCTTATCCTTCTTATTTTTCTTAACTGAAGACTCAAAGTTTTTAACAGATCTTTCATAAAGTTCAACATCTGATTGTCTCTTCTCAACTTTTTTGTCAGCTTTATCAATTGCCGCTGAAATAGAAGTTTTACCAACTACTTTTCCGTAATCGATGCTTCCATCTTCTTTCAAGAATGACCCTTTGTATACTTTAGTAGAATCAGAATAACCATTCACTCTGAAATCGATATTATCAAAACGTGGCTCACCCTTTTTATTGGTAAATTTACTTAAGATATGACCTTTACTATCTGAGTCTTCAAAAGAGGCTTCGGATAAAGCTTTGTCCATTGACTCTTCATCTAACTCTCTTTCGTTTTCAGCCTGCGCAGCTCCACCATCAGAACCAGTAGCAAGTTGTACTTGGTTTGAAATAACAATTTGGTAAGCTTGTTTTTTGATATCTCCTTTTAAGAATAAGTATCCATCGCCCTCTGTTCCTAAAATTCCATATGAACCCTTAAGATTTAGTTTTTTATTATTATTGGTAAGTAAAGTTAAGTTATAACTTTCGCCATCGATAGGTAGTTTCCTTCTAGATGCGTCATCATATCCTAATTTCACTACTAATAAATCTCTGTTTTTGTCAGTCCAAACATCTTTGATTGTCACATTAGCTTTACTTTTTGAGAATTCTTCTTTCGTCCCAATAGGAGTTGTATTATTTTGTATTTCAAAATTCATATTAGATTTACCATGTATAAATCCAACAATGCCGAATATGAGTCCAGCCATACATACTAACCAAAAAATTAACCACCTAAGAGCTTTTCTTGTTCTTGGATCTTTATCTCCTAAGATACCGCCTATAACTTTAAATTTATGTTTGTCTTTATGTTTCTTGCTTTTCTCTGAAGCATTCGAATGTTTATTTTTATTACGCTTGAATGGGTTCTTCACGTTGATTCCCCCTCCAATCGTCTATAATTCTCGCATATTTAATTAATGTATTAAGATTATAAGACATTCCTAATTTATTCCGCCTCATCTTATCAAGAGTTCCTTTTGTAATACCTATATCTGTTAATGTTTTGTCATCCAGTATATCGATATGTGATTCAACAAATTCACTCAGTACATGATTTATTTCATAAAAATATGCCTTGTTTTTAGTATTTTTATCATCTATTACTAAACAAATATTTCTGACTGTATCAGTTGAAATAGAGAATATACCTTTCTCTTTTTGTATAAACCTGCGAATAGTAGTAATTTTAATTCCTTCTTGTATGAAGTCATAAATTGAATATATCTTAGCTTCTTCTACTATTTCTTCTAACTTTATAGATAATTGTTCTATATCCTTTTCCAAACCCTCCAAAGAAACACCTTCCTACTTTTTTGAATACTCTTTAATATATATTAATATTATAACATATGTAAAATTTACACTCAATATTTGATAATCTTTTATTAATAATAACTACAAACGATATAAATAATACTATAAAACCCAAACTACATTTACTTTAAATAATACTAGTGTTATATTTATATCAAATTAACTAGACAAATAGACAACTTTTACAATTATAATGTAGATTGCCTTCGAATTATAGAGGGGACATTCAATTATTTCATCTTTTGAAGTTAGGAGGAGTTTTATGAAGAGCGCTTTAATCGTGATACTTAAGTTATTTTCTTTTATAGCAGGTATATACTTAATAATGAATCAGTCTAATAAATTTGTAAGTGAAGCGGCAACTGGTGAAACCAAGCCTTTTTATTACTTATTCATTATTATTATATTAATAGCTATATGTTTTATATTAATCCCTTTAATTATTGACTTATTTCTGAAAAACAAATTTAAAAAACCTTTATTCCTTAGATTAATCATTCAATTTATTAATACACACAGAAATTCAAAATCATCTCAGCAACATATTGAAAAATCCATAAATGGAAATCAACAAAATATGGATGATAGAATTTGCCAATACTTTAATTTTAATTACTCAATTGAAGATGTATACAATCACAGAACTGCACTTGGTTATGAAGTTGCTGAATTAACTTATAGTATTGAAAATATTATGGATGAAGTCCCAAATCTTATTAATAAACTTATTAAATATAAACATAGTGACACAAGAAATGAAATGGCCGATTTAAAAATTAGAGATCACAAAGTAACTATAGAATATTTAAATAAATACAATATAAAAATAACTTCTGGTGTAGTTAATATCAATGTACCTCTCTATAAATGTAAACAACTACATGACTTTGATATTTTAATTCCATATTTAAAGAATTATTACCTTAAACCTCAAAAATATACGATATAAAAAAGAGCACTCTTTTTAGGAGTCCTCTTTTTTCATTAATCATTATGTTACTTTTCATTTTCTAATCTATTTATATTACCTGTTTTTTCAT